>JAVCCE010000023.1 GCA_030765645.1 Candidatus Hinthialibacter antarcticus
CGTACCCTCAAACGGCGTGACCTTCCCGTTGTCGACACCGTCGTGGATGCATTACAATCCATCGCCTCCGGTCATGCACTCCCTCTATTTCCCGGCAAACTTGCTTCAGGCGGCTAAAGTGTTACAATTTTTCTATTAACTCATCTCTTACTGATGTTTTTCTCAAACTATGACTTCTTTGACGCAATAATTTCCGCCTATCTCTTTGCAATTCTGCAATCTTTTCAAACTCTTTGTCATTTTCAATTGATTCCCTGATTCTAATACTTCTCTCTCTTGAGAAAAGTAAGTATTCAGAATAGTTTTTCGCGTTACCATATATTGCAGTACCAAATGGGTTGTATGGATTTCTTGTATTCTTAATTACCCATAGTGAAACTTGATCTAATGTTTGAATTGATACATTGAGATCAATCAAGATTTTAAATAGCCATATTGAACCTGCCACTGACCCGCCGTACCAATTCAATTCTTTTTCTGCAAAGACTAAACCTTTAATTAGGAATACTAATTCTTGAGTTGATAATCCTGATACTTCTTTTTCCCAATCATTCTTGTTTATTCTATTAATATGTCCATAGCCATTCATATGCAATAGGCTTATGTGAGTCTTGAGATTATCAAGATCAGTCCCCACTTTTATTAATTGATTTATGATTGATTTATTATCCATTTTCAACTAGTTCAATTTATAAACTTTCTCAAAAATGCTTGATCGTTCGCTGCGAAAGGCATGGGTGCAGATCTGGGAGCGCCTGTGCAAAAGGGCCAGAAAGCCCGCATTGAAGCAAGCAGAGATGTACCCATGCCAATTAAAGAAATTCTATCTTGTGACTGACTTGCCTTATAAAAACCTTTCTATCGCTTTCTAATATACTCCGCCTGCTTGCGAAATCAATTCACTTTGTTTATTGTGATAAAAGCGCATTATCCTGATTGGTGGAGAGAACCATGACCACGTTTGAACTATCCCGCAGGCGGTTTAACGCATCCCTCATCGCAGCCGCAGCGGCGCCCGCATTAGCGACGACCGCATCGGCGCAGTCACAACTCAAAGACTGGCAGCGCGAATCGCTCGAAATGGCGCTTAAAAAAGCCGAAGACAATTACGACCCAGAAGTTCAACTCGTGCGCGGCACGGTCGGCAACATCGGCTACCACACAACACTCAAACAAGGAACGCCCATTCACCATACCCGCTCGTCGTCCGTCTATGCTGCGGCGCTGCTTGATTCAGGCAGAGAGGCCGACCTGCAACGCGCCCAAGATATCCTACGAAAAATCATCAGCCTGCAAGACCAGAACCCCGACAACAAAACCTATGGCATCTGGTCATGGTATTACGAAGAGCCGCTTAAGATGATGTCGCCGCCCGATTGGAACTGGGCTGACTTCAACGGCGTCCAGCTGTTACACGCATGGATCTACCACCGAGACCGCCTTGACGACGGCCTGCGCGAGGCGCTGCGCGAGTCGATCCTTCACGCCGCCCGCTCGATCCGCAAGCGTAACGTCGGCCCGGGCTACACCAACATCGCCATCATGGGGACCTATGTCACTATGGTTGCGGGCGAGCAAATGGACGACGACGGCCTGCGCGACTATGCGAAGAAACGCCTGCGCCGTTTTCACGAAGCCACCATGAAGACCGGGTCGTTCAATGAATACAACAGCCCCACCTACACCGTGGTGGCGCTATCGGAAATCACCCGCATGATGATGCACTTCGAGGACGCTGACGACCGCAAACTGGTCGAAGAGTTGAACCACACCGCCTGGAAACACACCGCCGTGCGCTTTCACCCGCCGACCGGGCAATGGGCCGGGCCGCATAGCCGCAGTTATCGAACGCTGCTCAATGATGACAGCCGCGTTTTTCAAGTGGTTGAAGTCGCGACCGGATTGCGAAAGAAGATTTCGGACAAACGCCCGCTTGACTTGGGGCTGGATGAATATCGGCTTGATTTCAAATGCCCAGATGAATTACTTACTCATTTTTTAGAACTCAAAGAGCCGAAGAGCATCATCGAAACCTTTCAAATCAACACGAAAGGCGATGTTGTCGGCACAACCTATTTACATCCCAACTACTGCATCGGCTCGGTTAATCGCGGCGACTTCTGGGTGCAGCGCCGCCCCATCATTGCCTATTGGGGAGACCGCGAAAATCCCCGATACTTACAGGTACGGTTTTTACACGACGGCTATGACTTTTGTTCGGCGCTTCCCTTCACCGTTCAAGACAAAAATTCACTGCTCTGTCATGTGGCTTTCGCGAACGACTATGGAGACACTCACGTCAGCCTCGACCGCATTCAAAACGGAACCATCAAAGCCAAAGACCTGCGCCTGCGCTTTGAATTCGGCGGCGCCGTCGACGGCTTAACGACCAAAATAGCAGGTTCACCAAGACGCACGGTTGGATTCAATGCAGATGACGGCGATATTTTGATTGACATGAAAACCGGGCAGAACTCCTTTGGCGACGGGCAGGATACGGTCCCTTGGGAAACTGGCGAAGGCGACGGTAAGAAGTGGGTGGACGCGGTCGCATTTCATTCAGACACAGAGCAGGAGATTATTCTTGATCGGCTGATTTCCGCGAATTTCGTCTTCGGGCTTACAGTTCGATTGAATACTGAACACCCAACAGGAAAAGGACGGCGCACCGACCAAAGCGGCGGGAGAATTAAAACGCATTGGCAGACAGAGAGCGGCGGCTTTTATCTGGAAACGCTTGACAGCCCGCGCCCGGTTAATGATGTAAAAAACGCGGTGGTCATCAAGACGCCGTAGAGAAAATGGAACCGAATAAATCAGGCTTTGGATTACTAAATGCTAACTCAAAAATACTTAAAAAACCGCTTAAATAGGCATGGTTACAACTCTGCTCGCTTCGGTGTGGGCTTTCAGGCCCTTTTGCACAGGCGCTCCCAGAGTTACACCCATGCCAAAATTGGCTTCTTAGTCTTTGATATGTTGGAAAGTATTTTCGTAATCAGTATTTTTGAGTTGGCTTCTAATAAATGACTGATTCAATTTACCCTAAACGATAATTGGGCGCTTCTTTGGTGATGAAGACGTCGTGGGGATGGCTCTCCTGCAAACTCGCTTGAGTCACCTGAGTGAACTGCGCTTTTTGGTGGAGTTCTTCGATGGTTGGAGTTCCACAATAGCCCATACCAGCGCGAACGCCGCCGATCAGTTGAAAGATGATGCCAGAGAGGCTGCCTTTATAGGGAACACGTCCTTCGATTCCCTCAGGCACCAATTTCTGATCTTCGGTGACTTCCGTTTGGCCGTAACGGTCTTTGCTGCCCTCTTTCATGGCGCCGACCGACCCCATACCGCGATAAATCTTAAAGGTACGCCCGCCATAGAAGATAGTTTCGCCAGGCGCTTCTTCGGCCCCGGCGAACAATCCGCCGATCATCACGGAATGAGCGCCCGCCGCCAACGCCTTGACTGCGTCGCCGGAAAACTTAACGCCGCCGTCTGCAATTAATTTGACGCCAGGGTATTTCTCGATTTCACATGCGCAATCAAATACCGCCGAAATTTGCGGAACGCCCGCGCCGCTGACCACTCGCGTCGTGCAGATCGAACCTGGCCCCATGCCGACTTTGACGGCGTCCACGCCCCGGTCGCATAAGAACGACACACCGTCTTTGGTCGCGATATTACCCGCAACGATGATCGCTTTTGGGTAATTCTGTTTAGCGCGCTGTACCGCATCGCCCACCCGCTTGGTGTAACCATGCGCGGTGTCAATGACGAGCGCATCAACGCCCGCTTCAAGCAAAGCGCCGGCGCGTTCATCGGTATCTTGCTCACTCACGCCAATGGCGGCAGCCACCCGCAATCGCCCCAGATCATCTTTAGACGCATTCGGGAACTTACGCTTTTTTTCAATATCTTTAATGGTAATCAGGCCTTTTAAACGGCCTTCGGCGTCAACAACGGGGAGTTTTTCTATGCGGTGTTTTTGTAAGACCGCTTGAGCCTGTTCTAAGGTAGTTCCCTCCGACGCGGTCACCAGGTTGTCTTTTGTCATATAGGTATGAATCGGCGCACTGGTTTCGTCCTCCGACAAAAAGCGCAAGTCACGGTTGGTCAAAATACCGACGAGTTTATCATCTTCCGTGATGGGGACGCCGGAGATGCGAAAACGCGCCATCAGTTCCAGCGCGTGCGCAATGGTTTCATTTGGCCCCAAGGTAAAGGGGTCGATTATCATCCCGCTCTCTGAACGCTTAACATGGTCGACTTCAGAGGCTTGGCGTTCAATCGTCATGTTTTTGTGAATTACGCCGATGCCTCCCTCTTGAGCGATGGCAATCGCCAGCCGGGATTCAGTCACGGTGTCCATTGCTGATGAGCAGAATGGACTGGAGATGCGAATGTTTCCCGCAAAGATCGTTGAAACATCGACCTCGTTGGGCACGAGTTCTGAATAGCCCGGCAAAAGCAGGACGTCATCGAAGGTGAGCGATACAGTGACGAATTTTTGGTCCCGGTCAATCATTGAAACGTTCACGGCTCCTATTTGTGTTTTGTTTGAAGCAAATCGGCCCGGCGATGCGCCAACCCAGGTGGTGATGATAATAGTGTAGCAGTCAGAAATAAATCAGGCCGACGAAAACCGTCGGCCTGAAGTGTGCATTCGTATGATAAAAAACGCAAGCGCGGCGTACAGGTTATCCTAATGGAACCGATGTACTGCCGCCGCCAGGAACAGCAATTTCATCAATTAAACGAAACGTGTTGATCGTCGTATTTAATTGTGCTGTACCACCAGTCGTATCCAAGACGGTAAAGGTAACGGTAAACAACGTCACATTACCCGTAGCGTCTGTTTCTTGAGTAGATTGGACGGTTACGCGGCCTTGGCTATTGATAATATCTGTGGTTGGCGTACCAAAGTTTGCGCCTTGGCTGACCGAATCCGCCCGTAATAACGCCGGATTGTAATCAACCGACACGTTGTATTCAACTAAACCAGTGGTATTTTTGTCAACAGCAACCACCGCAGTAAACGTTTCGTTGACATTGTAAGGCCCGCCTGCCACTGTAACGCCGAAGTTTTCAACCGGCCCGGGAGTCGCCGTCGGCGCTGGAGTCGCGGTTGGATCTACGAGTACAGGTGTTGCAGTCGGCTCTATCACTGGCGTCGCTGTTGCATCGACTGGAACAGGAGTTACGGTCGCGTCTACAGGAACCGGAGTTACGGTCGCATCCACAGGAACAGGGGTTACAGTTGAGTCAGCAGAAACAGGAGTCGCAGTTGCGTCAACCGAAACCGGGGTCACCGTAGCATCCACAGGAACAGGGGTTGCTGTGGGATCAGCCACTACTGGTGTTGCAGTCGGGGTTGCGTCGCCAATTACTGGCGTAGCGGTCGGATCAGTTATCACTGGCGTAGCAGTTGGTGTCGCATCACCGATCACCGGCGTAGCAGTTGGTGTCGCATCACCGATCACCGGAGTGGCAGTCGGAGTCGCGTCGCCAATTACTGGCGTTGCTGTCGGAGTTGCATCACCAATCACCGGAGTAGCGGTCGGGTCGGCTGGGACAGGAGTCGGCGTCGGAATTTCGGCGCCAGTTCCACTTTGAATGATTACGTTATCAATCGCCCACCACCAGTCATTGCCTGCTTCAAACATGATGAATGAAACAACCATTTCGCTGGCGCTGGTCGGGTTATTGATACTCAGAGCAACGGCTTCGTTGACCATATCGTCATGGAAGTTTGGATCTTCAGGATCAGACGTCCAACGCAACAACTCAACAGGCGCGCCGCCGTCGAATGAAACTTCAACGCGCACCTTTTGGGCGTCTTCGTCTCTCCAACTTGAATCAAACGACAGGTTCACTGTATTTTCAGTTACTCCCGCCAGAGAAATCGGAGGCGTACGCAATACGGCCAAATAACCGCCCAGCGATTCGGGATCACCCTTGTCATCCCATTCATCCGGGTCAACGATTGCGACGTTACCAACGCCCGACGTAAAGCCGGAGCGTTCTTGATCGCCCGCAACTTCCACCCATGCGTCTTTATTCGCAAACGCCCAGCCTTGCCATTCGGTCACACCTTGTTCTGGGTCAAATAAACCCGGAACGCCGCTACTGTCTACAGCCCAACCAAATGGGGGAACATTTGTCCAATCGGTTCCGTCACCGCCGACTTCGTCGACGAACGGCCCTAATATAACGCTTTCAAAATCTTCCGTTACTGGCATTGTCAGCGCAGGAATGGGGGTCGCCGTCGGCGGCAGCGGTGTGGCTGTCGGCGGAACCGGCGTTGATGTCGGCTCCGGCGTCGGCGTAATGGTCGCCGTCGGGATCGGAGTCACAGTCGGCGTCGGCGTCTTGGTCGGGGTTATATCAGCCTTCGCCTGGAAGGGTGAAAATTCGAGATCAAGCGCTTGCCATTTTTTAAGATCGCCGCTGGGGCCGGTGGGCAAGAACAAAGAGCTGCCCGGCAATGCGGGAACTTCACCATATTTATGGACTGTACCGAAGCGGTCTAACATATAGACGCCAACGATTTTTCCTTCGTCGTTGCCGACCAAGGTCAAGTCGCGGGCAAGATCAAATCCGAAGAACGGTTGATCGTCTAGAATGGTCGGATCAACAAAGTTGTCCGCCATGGTCGTACCAATGGAATTCACGATTTCGATGGCGCCCAAGCGGGTCAACAACGCATAGCCTTGACCGTTCGGGAAAATTTCGAGATCAACCGCAATGTTGAAGTTGAAGTACGGCGCATCCACCGAAGCGTCCATCAAACCGCTTGCGGGGCTTTCCCACGGAGCAGGAACGGGAACGCCCGCTTCTTCAACCATGGTATGAACCGCGCCGAATGCGTCTAAGACCGCATAGCCTTTGGTAACGAGAACGCGCTTGGTGTATTTGGTCGAAGCAATATTCAAGCGTTCGCTTGGAATCGCGATGGGGGAGAACAGTTTTGATTCATCGACGCCGCTGCCGGAGGCAATGGCGCTGCGGTTGTTTGAATCATCGACCAATGCCTGGTCCATGTCAACAAAGTCGCTGATAACTTCGAGGTCGCGAGCAACCGGGAAGTTAGCGAAGTAAGGCGCCGTCTTTTTGAAGGCGGAATCCGTACCGGCATAGTCTTGCATGTAAACAGGCTTGAAGCCAACGATGTTTTGGAACTGGTCGATGCCAGCCGTGCTCAATGCAAGTGAAACCGGCGTTTGTGATTCGTAATTTTTGACTTGTGCGACATTGGTCGGCGCGGTGTTCTTTTGGTACACAGCCAACAGGTCGCCGTTATTGATATAGTGAACGCCGCCGAATGCATCCAAGACATAAAGACCCTGGAAGCCATAGGTGGTTTGGCGCCAGTCAACCGCGATTTCGAGGTCGCGGGCGATAGCGTCGTCGCCGCCAGCGAATTTCACTGAGTCAGGCGCGATATCCGTTAATGTGAACGGGAAGTAAGGCAAACCGACTTGGTCGGCTTGTGCGCGGGTCGAGTTAAATTCAAGCACGGAATTGAAGTAATCAACTTGCGGGCCGTTGCCCGGCGTTGAGACGCCGATGCCTGGTTCGATCAATGCGCTGCCCAGGCTGGGGCCGGTAACAATGTTCCCGGGGCCTTGGACGGCTAAAGAGTGTGAACCCGCGAATTTATCTAAGGCGTACACGCCTGTCAAACGACCATTTTCGTTTGCCACGGTTTCGATGTCGCGCATCGAATCAAAGCCCAGATAGAACAGGCTCAGGGTTACGGGCATTCCATTGCGGTCAACTTCAAACAATTTGTTCAAACCAATCGGAAGCGAAGGATCGCTGACCGTCTTGGCGAGACCCATACTGTCAAAGCCGATTGCGCCGTCAACCAAATCGGGATTCAACTTGGCCGATTGTGAGCCGCCGCCGTCAAAACGCCCAGCAGGCGTTTCGGGGCCGAAGCCGATGGGCCAGGCATTGCCGAATTTCATCGCGATCCAGTCATAAGCCAAGGCTTGAGGACTGCCGCCGGATGTACGGCGAAAAGCGGTTTCAAAGAACTGACCAACGCCAATATCATCGGTGCGTTCGGATTCGTAAACTTTGACGCCGTCTTGCCAACCTTGGATCAACGACATGCCGTCGGCCGGGTCATCATCAATAATGACGATGCGAATCACGACCCATTCACCAGAAGCGCCGGTGCGGGTGTCGTTCTTGGTTCCATTGCCGTTGCGACTGTCATTGGTTTGACCAAATTCCCAACCAGCGGGGCCGTCGCCGCTTTCAGCGACATGGCCTAGCGTCCAATAAGGAACGCCGTCTGCGGCTGCGCCGTCATCAAGGCGAATATCCAAGACGGATTTTTCGCTGGTGGTGCCGAGGTCTTTAATGCGCATCACCAAAGTCATGCGCCCGTTCCAGTTGTTATAAATATCGTTAGCAAACGTATAGCCAGGCGCACTGTTTGAAGGACCGGAGTTGTCATCAATCCGGTTCCAAACGCCGCCGACCTGGGCGCCTAACGAAAAGTCGATGCTTTCGTATTCCAGGTTGCCTGCTTCCTGCCCCATCCAATCAACGCCGCCATTGGCGATGATGGTTTCAGGCAGCACATCGCCGTTGTAGACAAAGTCCCAACCAGCGGTGTCCGACAGGCCGTTTGGCGTCGCAGGGCCCTCGCCGGGGCCATAGGCTGACGACAAAGAGAAACGCAACCAACTGAATTGGTAGGTATTGACCGGGCTGGCGGAAAGAATGGTCCCGCTTTCGGGAACCACAGGGCCGTCAGCGCCCGCGAGTTGAATGCGGGAGTCATAGACCTTGGCGCCGTCGCGGTAACCGATGATTCGCAGGTTGGAATCAGCGGTATTTTGGTCTACCACAACAAGGCGAAGCACGGTCGATTCATTGACGCCGCCCGTCGCAACTGTTCCAGCGATACTGGAATAGCCCGACTCTTCGGCGTCATTCGCCGCAAACGTCCACCCTTGCGAGGTTTGCCCCAAAACCCAGGGAATGCTGACGCCGCCCTTATTAAAGGTCAACGTCACGGTAGACGTGGCGTCGGCGACCCCAAGATCGGTGGCCTTCAACACCATGGTCATTTGACCGTTCCAACTTGCGAGACCAGTCGGAACCGTCAAATCCCCAGCCGGAGGATCGTTAAGAGATAGATCCCAATCCTGGGCCAATGCGGGGAAAGCAAAACTGCAAACTAACAGCAACGGAAGTACACACGCTACGATCCAATTCTTCATGGGGCTATTTTCACCTCTTTTGAAGTCGTCCGCTCGAACCCAACGCATCCACGAGGAGTCGTAATCTTTTCGAATCGTTGAGACCAGATTGTTCATTTGGCCCCCCTCTGTGAAGCAGCCAGTTCTACGCCAAAACGGGCGCATCGTTTGTGTTAAACAAAAGAATGGACAATTATAATACTAGATTAAGGAATTTGACGCCAATGTCAAGAAAAAAAAGGGACTTATCCACATTTTTTCGTCATGTGCAGCCTATCAAGGCTCGTACCTAATCATTCTTTTGCTTCATAAAAATCTCTTCTTATAAAGCGTTGTCGTCAAAGCCCCTGCTTATTCACTACGATTTTCCTGTTGATTTTATCGAACACTCCGCCGCGACTGCTACGCACAAATGGCTGCTGCGCAACAAGTTGCTTGAGAGGCGTCAGTAAAATCTACGGGTACTTCCAAACCACACACTTTGCCAGTGCTCCGGCAGGGTAATTAAAGCGTTACTATAATAAACCCAAAATGATAAGAAGCAAGTTCTATTCCCTGGGCGCATTCAGTTCTATACTTTGCGCTCCGTCCCTACAAGGTTCGGTTCAAATAAAAGAATCTCAAGCAATTTCTTAACATTTTCACTGTTTATCGTGCATTATAAGGCGCGAAGAACATGCAACTTATTGCAAAAACTCGCTGGACTTTTTTTTAAAATTCGGCAATATTGTCCCATCACTTACCAATAAAAGGGGAAAACCGTGCAGCAGTCGCCCGAAGATGAAAAGCCCGATTTGTTAAATTCAGAGCCAGAACCTGAAAAGCGCTCGAATCTGTTCGACGAAGAAGACGAGAAAACTGAAGAGGACGCTGCGCTCGAAAAAGCCGCAGAAGAGGTGGAAGATGAGTATATTCCGACCACTGAACCAGGCGGCGTCTGGCCGTTAACTTTTTTCATTGGAGCCACATTGCTGTACCTGATGTTAGCGATCGGCAGCATTAGCGAAAAGTACGTCGACTTCGGCGACGGCAACTATCTATATATATCGTGGCGGGTTATGTTGGGCGAATTGCTATACAGCGACTTGCCCAGCCCTCAACCTCCGTTGTTGTTATTTCTCGGCTCGATTTTGATGGGGCTGGGTGGGGGCGAGGACATTTTTATTCGCCTCTGGCAGGTCATTCAACACGCGCTAACCGCCTGTTGCGTGGTCGCCATCGGCCACCGCATGTTCGCCCAAAACCTGGTTTCCTACCTGGCGGGGGCGATTTATCTCTTCCTGCCCGAGGGGGTTTGGTGGTCGGCGGGCTTTCAATCTGAGCCGCTGCTTATCTTACTGCAAGCGCTGAACTTGCTTTTATTTCTGACCGCTGTTCGAGAAAAGCAGGCGGGAAAAGCGCTCTATGCGTCTGCGCTGGTTTCGGTTTTATGCTGTTACGTCAACATGACAGCGCTGCCGTATGTCGTGCTGCAATGGTTCTTTGTCTGGCTGCATTTCCGCCCCATGATAAAAGAATACGCGCTGGCATTTTTAGCGCCCGCCATTCTGATGCTGACGTTTATGCTCTGGTACAGCAACGGGCAATATATTGACCACGTGTTTTTCCGCCAGGTGGGCACCTACCCCACTGAGTCGATGCAAGGCACGCTTTCTTACTTTATTTCTAAACTCGTAACAGACGGCGGCGACATCCTGCATTGGGAAGGCGGATGGGTTTTCGCCTCAATGGCGGGCATTCTTCTCTTCGCGGGCGACGACAGTACCAAAACCTTCCGGGCGAAACCTTATATTATCTGGTGGGCGATTTTTTCGCTGGGCTCGATTATTTTCGTCACCAAAGGCGGGACGGTCGAATATATATTCACTCTCGGCGAGCCAGCCGTCGCGTTGTTCGCTTCGTTTTTCATCTGCACATTTTTCATGGCGACCGGGGTCCCGGCGCCGTTTGGGACGGGCTTGCAGCCTGCGATTCAACTGGGCAAATGGGTATTGCTGATCTTTTTAGTGGTTCCGGCATTGGTGATGAAGCCCATACAGTTGAATTACTACACGTTTACCAATTCACCGGTTGTGTTTGAACTCTCACATGATGAGATGATTGCCATTCAGCGGCTCATTCAATCAAAGGCGGATGAAGACGATGAAATCCTGGCGCCGCCTTATTTCGCCTATCACGCCAAACGCAAAATAGTTGGAAATATGTCTTCGCTGTTTATCTTGCTGCACGCCTACTACACCGAGTGGGAGCAGCTCATCGAAGATCGCGATCTTCCGTTTGCGAATGAACTGCCCACCCGCAGCGGCTCGATCATCAGTTCGCCGCTGAGGCCGAGTTACGAACCTTCGGCGGTCCTGCAACTGGCCGCTCTGTTTGGCCGCGAGCCGAAACTGGCGGAAAGTTATCCAGCCATTGCGCTGTTTTTAGACGTTCGGAGCAAAATTCTTTCCGGCGACGTACCTATTATTATTGCGAACACCAATCACCCGTTTTTCCATGTACCGCCGCTGGACGACGCCATCCGCAAGGGCATGGTGCGCTCGCAAAACCAGCTCAGCCTCGCCAATCGCGAAGAAAACCTGATAATCTATGAATCGAGGAGATGAGGGAGGGGTAGGAATAGTCGGGCGCAGCACGCTGCGCCCCTACTGGGGAAAATTTATATCTTGTCTTTACCTGAACAAGACTGGCGTTCCTCACTACAGTTTTCGACTGGCGTTTTCAGCCCTTCCTGGATGGATACCCGCATGCCTTTAATTGAAAGAAGATAATCTGAATCATTCATCTTTTTGGGTAGTTCGGCGCTCTGTTGTTTCAATTTTTTTGCATAAGGATTCTTGCCTGATTTCTTAAAATCGTAGTTATCTTTCATAACGACAACCTTTTTCACGGTGAGATTTTCATTCCATACTTTATAATGAGCAATTATAGCCTTCGGAAATTTACACGGACATAAAATATTCGTTATCTTGAGAGGCTTCACCCGCCCCGCCAACCTTGAAAAAACGCGGGGGGCGGGCATACTATTCAACTGGCCTGGAGGCTTGCCTTTTTGTCGCTCCCGTGAATTCCATTCGCAATGAGCCAAACAAATCGAGTTCTGCCCCGTAAGCGCTATATCTTACCCCAAACAGGGTACTTAAGGAGTCTGACATGACAACTGTCAGCATGAAACAGCTCCTGGAATCTGGCGTCCACTTCGGCCACCAGACCCGTCGCTGGAACCCCAAGATGGCCAAATACATTTTTGGTCAACGCAACGGCATCTATATTATCGACCTCAAAAAGACGGTCCGCCTTCTGAAAGAAGCCTGCCGTTTTGTGCGCGATCTGTCGCAAGAAGGCGGCAAGATCATCTTCGTCGGCACCAAAAAGCAAGCGCAAGACACCGTCCGTGAAGAAGCCAAGCGCTGCGACCAATTTTACGTCAACCAACGCTGGTTGGGCGGTATGCTCACCAACTACCAAACCCTGCGCAAAAGCATCGACAAACTCAAATCGCTCGAAGAAATCCTCAGCGACGAAGCCAAGATGCACCACTTGAAAAAACGCGAGCGTCTCGAAATGTCGCGCCAGCGCGACCGCATCGACAAGTACCTCGCAGGCATTAAAGATATGGGCGGGATGCCGGACGCCGTGTTCGTCACCGATACCCGCAAAGACCGCATCGCCGTGCTCGAAGCGAGACGCTTGAAAATTCCGGTCATCGCCATCGTCGATACCAATTGCGACCCGGACATGATTGACTATGTGATTCCCGGCAACGACGACGCCATCCGCGCAGTGCGCCTGATCTCGTCGCGCATCGCCGAATCCGTCTTAGAAGGCCGTATGGCCGCAGCCGAAGGTCAAGACGATAAGACAGGCGAAGAAGACAATTCCGACACGCCCGTCAATTTGACCGCAGACGATAGCCCAGCCGCCAGTGCGCCAGCGGTTGAAACCGCCGCGCCTGCGCCTGCGCCTGCTGCTCCAGTCGCCGCCGCGCCCGTACAAGAAAGCGCACCCGTTGAAGCCGCTCCGGCGGTACAAACTGAACCCGGAAAAACTGAATAATCATAAGGATATAAGTACGATGGCTGAGATTAAAGCAACTTTAGTGAAGGACCTTCGTGAGAAAACCGGCGCTGGCATGATGGATTGCAAGAAAGCGCTGATAGAATGTGACGGCGATTTTGAAAAAGCAGAAAAATATCTGCGCGAAAAAGGCATCGCCGCCGCCTCGAAACGCAGCGGACGCCAAACCAAAGAAGGCGTCGTTTATTCGTACATTCACCCCGGCAACCGCATCGGCGTGTTGGTCGAAGTGAATTGCGAAACCGACTTCGTAGCGCGGACTGACGATTTCCAGACGTTCGCCAAAGACATCGCCATGCACATCGCCGCCTCCAGCCCTGCTTATTTGCAGCGCGATGAGGTTGCAGCCGACGAACTTGAGGCCGAGCGCGACCTCTTCCGCACCCAGGCCAAAGAAGCCGGTAAGCCCGACAACGTCATTGAAAAAATGATCGAAGGGCGCATCAACAAGTTCTATTCGCAAATCTGCCTTATGGAACAACCCTTCATCAAAGACATGAATGTTTCGATTGAAGATTTTCTAAAAGAAACCATGTCGAAAGTCGGCGAAAACATTCAAATCCGCCGTTTTGTTCGGTTCCAACTCGGCGAAGAGTAATCTTCATCGTGAATGACGACGCGGGGCGCGCCGTTCGGCGTCCCGCCAGAGCGAGACGCCATGGCAAAGCCACGCAGAGTACTCCTCAAGATTAGCGGAGAAGCCCTAGCCGGCGAAAAAGGCTACGGCGTCAATTTCCCCACTTTACAAACTGTTTCTCAAGAGATCGCCGCCGCCCATCAAGGCGGCGGTCTTGAGTTGACCCTGGTGGTCGGCGGCGGCAATATCTGGCGCGGCGCAGACGCAGGCGTCGCCTATATTGAAGAATCCTCCGCCCACTACATGGGCATGCTCGCCACTGTCATCAACGCGCTCGCGTTTCAAGCCAGCCTCGAACACGAAGGCGTATTTACCCGCGTTCAATCGGCGTTCCGCATGGAAGAACTCTGCGAACCCTATATCCGGCGTCGCGCCATTCGCCATATCGAAAAAGGCCGCGTCGTTATTTTTGCGGGCGGAACCGGCAATCCCTATTTCACCACAGACACCGCCGCCGCGTTGCGCGCCATTGAAATCGGCGCTGATATCGTTTATAAAGCGACCAAAGTCGACGGCGTCTATTCGTCTGACCCTCTGAAGAATCCAGACGCAAAGCGCTATGATGAACTGACTTACAAAGAGGTCTTAGCGAAAGGCCTGCGCGTGATGGACTCGACCGCCATCTCGTTATGTATGGAAAACAATCTGCCCATCGCCATTTTCAACATGAACAAACCTGGCGAAATTACCCGGGCGTTGCGCGGGGAACCCGTCGGCACGGTGGTGAAGGCTGAAGACTAACACGTTGGATGGATAGCAATGGATAACGAATTTTTAGAAGAATGCCAACTCGAATTTGAAGACGCCGTCGATTGGACGCGCCGCGAACTCTCTCACTTACGCACCGGACGCGCCACCCCGGCGCTGCTCGACAGCGTGATGGTTGAAGCCTATGGCACCAAGACGCCGCTCAAGCAAATGGCCAATATCAGCGTCCCCGAAGCGCGCATGTTGGTGGTCCAGCCTTGGGACAAAAGCCAGATCGGCGAAATTGAAAAGGCCATCCTGCAAGCCGACGTCGGCATTACCCCCAACAATGACGGCAAGATCATCCGCCTGCCGATTCCGGCTCTGACCGAAGAACGTCGGCGGGATTTAGTCAAAGTCTCAAAAAAATTCGGCGAAGAAGGCAAAATTCGCATCCGCCACAAACGCCGTGAGAGCGTCGAGTCGTTAAAGAAATCGCAAAAAGACGGCCTCATCCCTGAAGACGACGCCAAAAAGATGGAAGACGACGTTCAAAAACTCACCGAGCAATACACCAAAAAAGTCGACGACGTGCTCGACGCCAAAGAAAAAGAAATCATGGAATTTTAGGCGGCCTCGCCGCCTTTCGTGTTGTATTTATTCATCTGTACTTTTCGAAATGCTTTCTATATTTATCGCTTGGCTACGCTACGCTGACGCTCAGTGATACACTCCGGCCTAATTCACGATTCAATAAACATAAAATCTATCCCCTCTCCCCCTGGGAGAGGGCTAGGGTGAGGGCTTCGCCTTACTGATTGGCGCTGACGAATTAAGTTTTACTGCTCCCTCATCCTCACTTTCTCCCAAAGGGAGAAGGAACAAGCGGCGGCGTTTTCAAAACCGCGTCTCATCAATTGAATGGATACATAATTATCAACATTCTGTCCCCTCTCCCCCCTGGGAAAGCCTGCCTGCCGCAGGCTGTTTGCTTCACGAGACCAGAGTCCCGCCCTTAAAATAACATGCTTCGATTGGAAGGAACGTAACGTGATGAAAAATCGGATTCGCTTAATACTGTTGCTGCTATGTTTGTCGATGATCTGGGCGCCGTTTCTGTTATTCACGAATTCCTATCGTTTTTTTCAGTTTGAATTTTTTTTGAGCTACATTGATATCCCTTCGATGTTTTGCGTCTTTTTTCCGTCAATGATTCATCTATTGTTGTTGCACCATCCAAGGCAGATCATCCGCGCCGTCAAGAATTTGATCAATAACGATGAGAGTGATGTTGAGTCGTTAGAACTTTCAATGAGCATTTGGAGACACTGGGGATTATTGTTCGTTTCTTGGGGCGTGGTTATGACTTGTTGGAATGTATGGCAAATGATGCAATATTTTAGTGATTCCAACAGTATTTTTTCATGGTTGCAGCCAGCGTTCCTTTCAATGCAGTATGGTTCTTTACTTGCCATCGTCTTTGCCTTCCCCGCCTATTTAATCATCGAAAAGCGCCTGATCGCTGCGAGGATATCGTCAAATGGCTTGAAAGAGATATAATAAAAACAGGGGAGACATTATGAGCAAAAACCTGTTTTTGTTATACCTCAAAGCCTTGATCTGGTCGGTGTTTGTTTCGTATAGCCAATCGACCTTAAACGCCATCGTGCATTGCCTGCGCGAAGGGCGTATTCTCGACGATTACCCCGAATTCAACGATAGCCATCTGGGCGAATGCCTGCGCTATATCCTCAATGAAATGCCCGACGCTGAATGCCGCGAGGCGCTGGCTGAGGCGCTGCTGAAAGTCAAAGACGGCGCCGCGTCGACCATCTATCAAAATATGGTGATCGAAGTTGGCCATTACGTCACCGCCGGGGATTGCCTCACCGACCTGCCCGCCGGATGCCACGGCGTGGTCTCCCGCATCGAAGGCCAAATGATCGACGTGCTGTTTCGTCTGCCCGAAAAGCGTCTGACGGCAAAACGCGTCCATTCGTTTGAGGTGATGCCGGTTTATACCTTGACCGTTTCCGACGACAACGCCTAACATTTTTGAGCAATCAGCCCCTATTCAAATGCAGCGGAGAATGCGAACCTATGCGAAAGCGGCGTGCGCTGAAAAGAGACGACGCCGTGTTTGCGTGCTCAAGGGAGATAACTGAATGAAATTTGCGATCTGCAACGAGACGTTTCAAAACGCCGACTTTCAAACCGTGTGTGAATGCGCGTCAAAAGTCGGCTATGACGGCGTCGAAATCGCCCCGTTCACCTTCGGAAAACTGGCGACCGAACTTTCGCCCGGCGAGAAAAAAACCATCAAACAAATCGCCGATGACAACGGCCTCGACATCATCGGCTTGCACTGGCTGTTGGTGTTGCCGAAAGGCGTCGAAAATAGAATGCACATCAATTGCCCTGACGCGTCCGTGCGGAAAGAAACGCAGGACTACTACAGAGAGCTCATTCGCCTGTGCGCCGAATGGGGCGGCAAGGTGATGGTGCACGGCTCGCCCGGCGCCCGCAATTGGAGCGAAGGCGATAAGTATTACGACGTGTTCCAACGCGCGGTCGATTTCTTCGGCGGCTGTATGGACCTCGCGGCGGAAAGTGGCGTGACGATTTGTTTCGAGCCCCTGACTCATGCGGAAACCAATTTTATCAACCGCGCCCAGGACGGCCTCGATCTCATCAACGCCGTCAATCATAAAAATTTTCAATTGCATCTCGATATTAAAGCGATGTGCGGCGGCGAATACGCCTCGCCGGCTGATACGCTCAAACAATTTAAAGACGTCACCCGCCACATTCACGCCAACGACCCCAACAAGCGCGGCCCCGGCATGGGCGACGTGAAATATGAACCCATCGTCGCGGCGCTGAACGAAACCGGCTACGACGGCTACGTTTCTGTCGAAGTGTTCGATTACACGCCCGACGGCGAGACCATCGCCCGCGAAAGCATTGATTTTCTAAAATCAGTATTTAACTAATTGGGGAGAACTGCCATGAAACAATTTGTACAAGGTCTCTATGTCTTCATTGCGTTGTCTATCGTTGCGCCCGTTCATTCATTTGAAATCGAAGTTTTCGCCGGATCCAACGCCCGCGATTTGTGTCCGGTCGTCGCCGAAGCGCCAGCGATGGACGCAGGGCTGATCTGGCTTCAAGCCGAGGGGTCAGACGAAGCGGTTGCCTGTCAGGTTGTGCAACAAGCGGGCAAGTCGCTGCTTCATTTTATTGTGAATGATTTAAAGCCGTTTGAAAAACGCGTCTATCACAAAGCCGATGGCAAAGGCAAAACGGCTGACGCGGTTTCGATAGAAGAAAACGGCGCGACCCTTAAAATCAACATTGACGGTAAGCCGTTTACGGAATACCGGACTGAGACCTCAAAGAAACAACCGCTGCAAATTTTTTATCCGTTGTTCGGGCCGCAAGGCGTCCGTATGACCCGCGGCTTTCCGATGGAGAAATTTGACGGCGAATCGGAAGACCACCCTCATCATCAATCGTTATGGGTATCTCACGGCGACGTGAACGGCGTCAATTTCTGGCATCTCGGCGATAACCAGGGCTACCAGCGCCATCAAAAATTCGCGTCCGTTGCCGACGGCCCCGTTTGTGGACGCATCGAACAGGCGATCACTTGGGAAAATGAGGACGGCAAGAAATTATTAAATGAAACGCGCACCATCACCATTTGGGGAACCGGTGACGACGCCCGCATGATGGACTTCGATATTGTGTTGACTCCAGCCGACGGCGACGTGACCTTTGGCGACACCAAAGAGGGCGGGCTGCTTTCGCTGCGCACCGCCTATACCATGCGCGAAGTCTTGCCTGACAAGAAAAAAGGGACGGGCCTCATCACCAACGCGGAAGATGCGACGACCGCCAAAAATACTTGGGGCAAACCTTCACCCTGGTGCGACTATAGCGGCCCGGTGGGCGGAACCACCGCAGGATTGACCATTATGGATAATCCCGAAAACGTGTTTTACCCGACCCGCTACCACGTGCGCGACTATGGTTTGTTTACTGCAAACCCGTTTGGCCTGTCGCACTTTATCGGCAAAGACCATGACGGGACGCGCGTGTTAAAGTCAGGCGAGACCTGGCGTCAGCAATATCGCCTATACATTCACGCGGGCGACGTCAATCAATCGAACGTCAAAGCGATGTATGTGAATTACGCCGACGGCCCGAGGGTTGTTGTGAAATAGGAAGAAACGCAATTGGTTCATTTTGTAGGGGCACAGCGCGTCACGGCGAATGTGCCCCTACTTGTGTTAAGCGCCCGGCTTTGTTGTTACGATGGGTTAAGAACTCGCCGTACGATTTGTTAATCCTCAACATCACAACGCCTATCTTATTTTTTTCGCTGGAGAGATACACTGAGAGGTTGTCTCCTGCGTTATTATTTGTGTGGAGAAATTTTTGTAGTGGTAGCCAGAATTCTGTGCGGATTGAGTTTTCATCGCTGTATCTATCGCTGAGCCCTACGGGCGCGCTTTTCGTTCATACTTTTGACAAACGCTCTAGAACAGATTTGAAATTGGTGAGAATGTGATTGACGTAATCATTGTGAACTATAACGCATCGTCGTATCTGCAATCACTTCTCGATGCGCTGCTCAGCAAAGACGCGCTGGTCAAAAGCCGCCGCTTGCAGATCAGCGTCACGGTGGTCGATAACGCCTCCAGCGACGGCTCCGCCTCGATGGTGGAGACGCGTTTTCCGCAGGCGAAATTGATTCAACGCGAGGCGAACGACGGCTACGCTGCTGCGGTCAATGAAGGCGTCGCGGCGACCGACAACCGTGTCATCTTGTTGTTGAACAGCGACGTGTTTGTCACCATCGACCAGGTCGCCGCCTTGCAGCGTATCTGGGAACGGCTCGATTTTCCCGGCGTGCTGGCGCCGCTTCATCTCGAAGAAGACGACTTCCCTCAACAGACCTGGGGCGGTTTTCCAACACCGCAAGCGGAACTTAAACGCAAACGCCTCGAACAAGGCCTCAATCAGCGCGAACCCTGGGCGCGGCGCGAGGCGATGAACGAGGCCTCCCGCACACGCGAGGTCGATTGGGTTTCTGGCTCGTGCATGTTGTTTCCCCGCCTGACGCTGGAAGAAGCCGGGCCGTGGGACCAGAACTTTTTTCTCTATTTTGAAGACATCGACTGGTGTTTGCGCGTGAAAGAAAAAGGGCTTTCGGTTTTCCATACGCCCGAAGTGAGGGTTGTGCATGCGCACGGCGCCAGTATGGAACAAGACCCGGAATCAAGCGAAATCGAATATCGTCTCAGCCAGTGTTACTTTACGTTGAAACATTTTGGCGGTTGGGCATTATGGAAGTTGCGCTTCTATCTGACCTTGAAACAACTGGGGCGCTTTTTGCTCGGCGGGCGTTCGGGGTTCTCCCGCGGGACGTCGTGGGAAATTCTACGCAACCTCTGGCGAAACCCCATGAACCAATAACGGAGACGGAACCATGGCAGAGCCGCCGCGCGTTTTGCAGGTTGTTGCTTCGTTGCACGGGGGGGCGGCGCGGCATGTGTTGCATCTCTCCAAGGGATTAATCGCAACGGGTTGGAAGGTCACTGTCGCGTCTCCCTGCGATGACAACGCGTTTCTTCAAACACTGACGCAAGCAGGCTGCGAGGTAAACCATTGGGGCGGATTTCAACGTCTGCCGATTGTTGCCTATCAACGTCTACGAAGTTGGCTGCAATCGGGCGAATTTGACCTCGTCCATGTTCACGGCCATCGCGCTGCGATTTTAACGCGCGCGGCGGCGATACGGCTCAAACAGCGCCCGCCGATTGTGTATACCGTCCACGGCTACCACCCGCCCTATTATCCAAAAGCGCGCTCGCGCATCATCGTCAATTCGCTGGAGCGAATGCAGTGCGGTCTCACGGATGAATACATTTGCGTCTCGCCGAGTACGCAAGCCGACCTGGCGCGGGCCGTTCCCAAAGCGGAAGCCAAGTCGCAGGTGATCGCCAATGCGGTTCCCGTCAAAGAGACTCCACTTGCGGTGCGCCGCGAAAACCGCAACCGCATCCGTGAGGCGTTGGGCGTATCGAACGAAGCGTTTGTTTTGGGAACCGTGGCGCGGTTGCAATGGCAGAAGGGCGTTGACCGGCTGCTGCAAGCGTTTCAATGGGCCGGGCGCGAATCTGACGTGTTGCTCATCGTCGGCGACGGGCCTGACCGAAACGCGCTGCAAACCCAGGCGCGCCGGATGGGGTATGGCAAGCGCTGCTTATTTATTGGAGCGCAGAACGACGCAAGGCCCTTGTATCATGCGATGGATTTGTTCGTATTGCCGTCGTTATGGGAAGGCTTACCGTTGACGGTGCTCGAAGCCTGGGCGAATAGCGTTCCAGTGGTTGCGACGGACGTTGCCGGTTCGCGCGACTTGATTATCGACGGGGTGAATGGGCTGCTGGCGCAAAACCACCCCGATGGAATCGCCGCCGCGATCCACCGCTTCCATAAAGACAACACGCTCGACTCGACGCTGATCCGCAACGGCCTCGAAAGCCTCGAACGCGACTATTCGCTGGAAGGAATGATCGAAAAGACGGAAGCCGCGTATCGAGAATGTTTAAAATAATGCTGTTCAGCCCGTCTTGTTGATTTGGGGGATTGAAGTTAGGATACTTATTCGTCACAGCAGCACGAAAAATGAAATTTATGGTGGCTGTAGCTCAGGGGCAGAGCATCGGATTGTGGCTCCGAATGTCGTGGGTTCAAATCCCATCAGCCACCCCATTTTCCCCTACCAATACCTTCTAATTTAGGTTCTTCCGAAAACTGGGTACTTTTTTATAAACTGATTCGCTGCACGCGGCATGGGTACAACTCTGCTCGCTTCAGTGCGGGCTATCAGGCCCGTTTGCACAGGCGCTTCCAGAGTTGCACCCATGCCTCATTTGGTTTGTCCGTTTTTGACAAGCCGGAATACGTTTTCCTAAACAAAATCATTGCATTCATCAATGTAGGTACTCACTTACCGGATGAACCCTAATTTAATTTCTCAAATCAAAATGCTTCGGGGTTAGGTTGCGCTTGTCTCTGTCGCGGCTTATTGCCGCTGGCTCCGAAAGCCGCTCCACCCAATCCCCTGCGACATTTCTTATCTGCATTGGTGAAACGATTACGTCCGCATTGATTCCGCGATCAGCCAGACGCACTGATAGGGTTGCAGCGTGATTTCGTTGGTTTGCATGGATTGCCCGCTGATGAGGTCGAACGCCTCTTTGCGGCTGTGCAGCGTCGGCAGTTTGTATTGCGCATCTAGCGTGACGGTTTTGTTGGTCACGTTATGCAGCGCCGCGACCGCGCTGGCTTCACTGGCGGAGACGCGCTCCAAGATAAACACGTCATCGCTGAGCGAGTGGACGGTCTGATCGCTGTCGGGGTGAAATGCGCAATGCTGTTTGCGAATATTGAGACGGCGGATGTATTCGTCAAACACCTGCGCCGTCGGGGTTTCTTTGTCGCGCAGCAGGGTCTCGAGTTCGTCTTCTTTCCATTTGCGGCGGTTGATGGTGCGGGCGCGGCAGGTCTCAGCGACGCCGTCCTGCCAGTTGGGCGTCGCGGTCAGGCTATGGAAATAAATCGCCGGAACGCCCTTGAAACTCAGCGGGATGGTCTGCGAACACAAAAAGCGCTGAATGTGTTCTGCGCCGGGCGCTTTCATCGGCTCCGACAACGCATCGAAGTAGGTGATGTTGAGTTCGTACGGGCTCATGGAGCCGTCTGGATTGCTCTTGCTTGACACGCGTCCGCCGCGCGCTTTGACGGCTTCGACCAGCGCGTGGACTTCTTCGTCAGGAACCAGGCCTTCCAACGGACGTACGCCGACGCCGTCATGCGAGGCGGTGAAATTGAGAAACGTACAGCCGATGGGCGGCGCCTCGAGTTGCATGGCCCATTGGGTTAAATAGCACGCATTGCCGTTCAGCAGGGCGTGTAAAACCAGCGGCGGCATACTGAATTGATAGACAATATGGGCTTCGTCGCCGTCGCCGAAATAACTGACGTTTTCCTTATGCGGCACGTTGGTTTCGGTCAGCAACACCACCTCAGGCGCAACCAGGTCCAACACATCGCGGATAATCTTGACCACTTCATGAGTTTCACGCAGGTGGATGCACGGCCCGCCCAGTTTCTTCCATAAAAAAGCAATCGCATCCAGCCGGATGATTTTTGCGCCCATCGAAATGTAGTAAAACAAAATGTCGAGATATTCAAACAACACGTCAGGGTTTTCAAAGTTGACGTCAATCTGATCGTCGCTGAAGGTGGTCCATACATAGCGCTCGCCAGAACGGGTATGAACAGGCGTGAGCAATGGGCTGGTGCGCGGCCTGACCACGGTGCGTACGTCGGTGTCCGGCGGCAGTTCGATGAAGTAGTTGCAGGCGGGCGCGACGTTGATGGTGAAATCTTTGAACCATGAGCTCTGGCGCGAGACGTGATTGATGACCAGGTCCGCCATAAAGCGGTAGTCGGTGCTGAGTCCGCGAATGTCAGTCCAGGTTCCCAATTCAGGATCAACCGTACGATAGTCGATGACTGAGAAACCGTCGTCAGACGAATAGGGCGTGAAAGGCAAGACATGCACCGACTGAATGGCGTCGCGCACATGGCGTAGCAGAAAATGCCGCAAGGTGTAGAGCGGCGTGTCGTGCTTGGAGCGCACCATGTCGCCGTAGGTAATCAGTAGGCTGGAAGTTTCATCCCAAAGAGATTGTGAACGATTTGGATTCAAGCCGACGCCGTAGCGCCCGACCATCATATTCAACCGGGCGAGGCAGCGCGCCGACAGGTCGCCGTAGAGACTTTCAAAGCGTTGTTCGAGTTCGCTGAGCCGGTCGCGTGCGATGCTTTTAAGCATGATTAGACTCCCCGCAGGTTGGCGACGAGCGAGTTGAGTTTTCGCTGCAAGACTTCGTAACTGTAAAAACGCCGCGCGAGTTTGTAATTATGGTTAATGACGTGGTTGCGGTGGTTTTCGTCTTCAATCAACCGCCGCACTTCATCGACGAAGCGCCGGGTGATGTAGCCGTCGATGGCGGGAACCAAAAAGCCTTTCGGTTCGATGTCGCGCGCGTAGATCGAATAACGGTTGACGATGATGGGCTTCTTGAAATAAAAGCCTTCGAGCAGCGCGTTGCCGAAGCCTTCGTAAAGGCTGAGATAGGTTACGAGGTCGGCGTGGGGGTAGAGGTCCCACAGCGTGTATATTTTTTTGCCCTGGCTATCGAGCTGACGGTATTCGCCGATGCGGGTGGCGATGAAGCGCAGGTCGACGCCTTCTTCAGCGGCGTATTCAGCCAGCATGTTGCGGTATTCAAAGCCTTCGTCGCCCGCCTCGTGTGAAACGACTAATTTATATTTGGGGTCTTCCAACATCGCCACCATGTGGATGGCGTGTTCGATGCCTTTGCGCGGCACGATGCGGGTTGGCTGCAAGATCATTACGTCGTCGGGCGTCAGGCCGATCTCCGCGCGGATGTCAGAGGTGTATTCGTCTGGCAGCATGGGCGGCGGCGAATCGAAATCAAACACATTCGGCACCAACATCGCGGGTACGCCTTTGCGCCACGAGAGTTCTTCCTGGGCGGACTGATTGATAACCACGTGCTGAACGCTATGGCTGCGCGGTGGAAACGCCATGTCGAGATAATCCTGCACCGCGCTGACTAAAAAGCGGCTGCGCTCCCAATAGAAATCATGATGATGCCCAATGGAAGGCATTTGCGTTTCCGACAAAAATTCCGTAACGGCGATGCCCAAGGGGACGTGCATCGGAATGCTGAGCACGTTTTCTAAGACCAGAATGGTGATGTCATACGACCCGACAAATTCGTAGATGGTTTCTTTGAGATAGTCTGCGAGATCGCGAATGCGCTTGGTGATGATGGAGGAGCGGGTGCCGTAGCCCCAGATTTGTTTGTTGATCCATTCATTCTCAGGGAAACCGAAATGCGCTTCGGGGACGCAAAAACTGATCTCCGCCGGCTTGTCGATGCGTCCGGCGTACCAGAAGGTTTTGTGGTTTAGCTTGGCCTCAAACACATGCGACCATTTATTGGTCTCAAGCGAGACGCCGTCAGTACCAGCGAAGCGGGTGGATAAAAATCCGATGCGCTCTTTCATAGGGTGTGTTTGAACTCCCAGACGGCCCAGCCGCTCATAGCGAATTATTTTCGACCAATTGATGAAGAGCGGTGCGCGTATTGCATTGAATGACGTATGAAGCGATTATAAGCATAAAACCACAATTTGGGTGAGATGGAAGCAGAAAAAGTGAAAAAACTATCGAACGGTTTACCGACGATGGAGGAAATTCTCCAACAGTTGCCCGATATGCAAAACGGTCTCGAAGAAATGCGCGAAGTCGTTTTGGCGAACCTGGTCATGCTGGGCGAGATTCCATCGCCGACGTTTCAAGAAGCAGACCGGGTTCAATTTTTGGTAAACCGTTTTAGCGAATGCGGCCTGGCGAGCATCTCCACCGACGAAGCGGGCAACGGTTTGGCGGTCCACCCCGGGACCAAGGGCGACCGGAATATTTTATTGGTCGCGCATACCGACACCGTATTTCCGCGCACGGTCGATCATTCGATGAGCGTCGAAAAAGAATGCGTCACCGGGCCGGGCGTCGCCGACAACAGTTTGGGCGTTGCGGTATTGGCTTCGCTGCCGACGATTTTAGAGCATTTGAATATCAATCTGAGTTCTAACCTGATTTTGATGGGCGCCACCCGCAGCCTGGGGCGCGGCAATTTAAGCGGCCTGCGTTTTTTTCTCAGCAACTCTGAGATGCCGGTGCATTGCGGGGTTTGCGTGGAAGGGATGGAACTGGGGCGGCTGAGCTTTAACTCCATCGGTATGATTCGCGGCGAGATCCAATGTGAAGTGCCCGAAAATTACGACTGGACCGGCATCGCCGCCTCGGGCGCCATTAGCGTCATCAACGAAACCATCAATCAAATCTGCGCGATCCCGCTGCCCAAGAAGCCGTACAGCACCATTATTCTCGGCTCGGTCGAAGGCGGCAATTCATTCAACACCATCGCCACCGAAGCGCGGCTGCGCTTTGAGGCCCGCAGCGACTCGGTCGAAATCGTCGCCCAAATTGATGAACTACTCAACGACATCGTGGCGGAAATGAAATACCGCTCCAAGGCGAAAGTCACGCTGGAGACGCTGGCGCTGCGCCAGCCGGGCGGCATCGGTTTTCGCCACCCGCTGGTGAGGAACGTGCGCAATATCATGCAAGCGCTCGACATTCAGCCGCACGTCTCGCCCAGTCTGTCAGAACTTTCGGCCTTTATCGACCATAAAATTCCCGCCGTGACCATCGGCATTACCCACGGCGAGCGGCACAACCAGGAAGATGAATCCATCCAGATCGAGCCGATCTACAAAGGCCTCGCGCAATTGATCGGGTCGCTGATGGCGATTGACGGAGGGTATTGTGACAAAGATTAATGAATGGCTCGCCAGCAATACCTTTCATCACTCCCAGTATTGGGACCTGCTCAAGTTGGTGGAAGAAAAAGAGAAGCAAAACCTGACTATCTCGCTGTGCATCCCCACGCTGAATGAAGAAACGACCATAGGCAAAGAGGTCATCATCTTTATTTCAGAACTGATGAAGCGCTATCCATTGTTGGATGAGATCGCCGTGATTGATTCGGGTTCGACCGACAAGACGCTCGACGTGGCTTCGACCTTCGGCGCCGACGTTTATCTCTCAGCTGACATCCTGCCTGAATACGGCGAGAAGAAGGGCAAGGGCGAAAACCTGTGGAAAGCGATTTACCAACTCAAAGGCGACATCATTGTCTACGTCGATGCTGATATCAAAAACATTCACCCGCGTTTTGTGTATGGCCTGGTGGCGCCGCTGATCTACCGGCCTGAGATCAAGTACGTCAAAGCGTTTTATGACCGTCCGCTGGCTTTTTCGCAGGGGGTGCGTCCCTCCGGCGGCGGGCGGGTGACGGAAATTTTAACGCGGCCGATGTTCTCGTTGTTTTTCCCTGAACTGACGGCGATCATTCAACCGCTGTCGGGCGAATACGCCGTCCGTCGCGAGGTGTTAGAGCGCATCCCGTTCCCGATTGGCTACGGCGTCGAGACTTCGCACCTGATCGACGTGTATCATCAATGGGGCATGGACGCATTTGGTCAGACCGATCTCGACCAGCGCGTCCACCGCAACCAGGCTACGCGCTCGCTGGGCAAAATGTCGTTCGGTATCATGCAGACGTTTTTAAACCGCTGCGAGTCGCTGGGCGTCATCAACGAGATGCCTGATTTGGGCAAGGTGTTGTATCAGTTCCAGGCGCATGACAAAACCTACGAGCCGATTGAACACGCCATCGTCGAAGAAGAACGGCCTCCCATGATGGAGATCGCCGAGTATCGCGAAAAATTTCATCCCAATGACTGACGAGAGAATGCGGGTTGCGATTGTTCACTACCATCTTCGTCCCGGCGGCGTGACCCGGGTGATTGAGAACGCCGTCGCGTCGCTCAAAGAGCGGGTTGCGGCGGTCGCGATATCCGGCCCCAACGGCCCGACCTTCGAGCGCAAACGCTTTCCATGCCCGATCGTGGAGTTGCCTGCTCTCGCGTACGAAGAGGGAGCGCCCGCTTGTTCGCCGGACGAGCTCGCAATACAACTGCGCGAGGCGGCGACTCATGCGTTGGGCGGCGCGCCCGACGTGTGGCATATTCACAACCATTCACTCGGTAAAAACGCGACCTTGACCGCCGCCGTCCATCGACTGGCGCAACGCGGTGAACGGCTGTTGTTGCAGATTCACGACTTCGCCGAAGACGGGCGTCCGTCGAATTACCGCTTTTTGACAGAGCGGCTATCGCATTCAAACCCGGGCGGATTCTCTGAACAATTGTATCCCGACGCGGCCCATATTCACTACGCCGCATTGAACGCCCGCGACTTGAATATACTCGCAACCGCAGGCGCGCCAACGCAACGCTTGCACGCCCTCGCGAACCCGGTTGCGTTAGATGACAGCGAAGTTGACGTCATTGCCAGCGATCAGCGTTTCTTTTTGTATCCAACCCGCGCCATTCGTCGTAAGAACATCGGCGAGTTGTTGCTGTGGGCGGCTGCATCCAGGCCCGGCGACCGCTTCGGCGTCACGCTTGCACCAAACAACCCGACCGCGAAGCCAATCTATGACCGCTGGGTGCAATTCGCCCAAGAATTGAATCTGCCAGTTGAATTTGAGGTCGGCGCCAAATCGCCGCTGCCGTTTCCCGCGTTGATGCGCAGCGCTCATGCGCTGATGACCACCAGCGTCGCCGAGGGCTTTGGCCTGGCGTTTTTGGAACCCTGGCTGGCGGGACGGCCGTTGCTTGGGCGCAACCTGGCGGACATTACCTCCGACTTTGTTCAAGAAGGCGTCAACCTGAGCGGGATGTACGAACGCGTAGAGGTTCCGCTCGACTGGGTCGGCGAACGCGACTTTCGCCGGACGTTGGACCGGGGCCTCAAAACCGCATGGAGCGATTATGGGCGCGTTCCGGCGCCGGGCGATCAAGAGCAGGCTTTCGCCGCTAGCGTGACAGGCGGGCGGGTTGAATTTGGCCGCTTGCCCGAAGCCATGCAGGAAACGGTGATTGAACGCATTGCGAAATCCCAACAAGCCAAGTCAGAAATCTCGCCCGCATCGCTCGACGCCGCCATCGCCGACGCCCGCGTGGTACAAGACAACCGCCGCCGCATCCAAGACGCCTACAACCTGCGGCAATACGGCGACCGCTTATTCTCCATCTATCATTCCATCGCGCAGAGCGAACCGGCGCCGCTGGCTTCACTCGATGCAGGCGCTTTGTTAAACGCCTTCATGTCGCCGCAACGATTTTGTTTATTGAGGACCTGATGAACAACGCTCTTATTCAACGCATCCGCGCATTAAGCGCTCCGCTCGACCCGTTGCCAACGGGTTTAACGGCAACGGTCGCGCCCATGCCGGGGCTGCGCGCCGCAATTTTTGACGTATACGGGACCCTGATCGTCTCCGGCGTCGGCGACATCAGCCTCAGTCAGGAACACGCCCGCGACGAGGGTATACGCGAGGCGCTGCACGCCTGCGGTTTTACCGTGCGCAACGAATGGGCCGACGCGGCGTTTGGTCGCCAGCTGCTCAACTTGATTCATTCACATCAACAAATACAGCGCGACACAGGAACCGAATTTCCCGAAGTTGATATTCGCGCCGTATGGAAAGATTTGTTAATGGATTGGCGGCGGGCGGAGATCATCGAAGGCGAAGCCGTTGAAGCGGAGATATTAGCCATCGAATATGAAGCCCGCGTGAATCCCGCCTGGCCCATGCCCAGATTAAAAGAAACGCTTGACGAATTGCGCGAGCGCGGCGTGATTTTAGGCATCGTATCCAACGCGCAATTTTTTACTCCACTTTTGTTTGAAGCCTTTTTGGAGCAATCGCTCGACAAATTGGGGTTTGATTTGGATTTGTGTATATGGTCGTATGAGCATCTGCAAGGCAAGCCCTCGACCCAATTGTATGAACTCGCAGCGCAGCGCTTGCATGAAAAATATTCGATCTCGCCGCAACAAGCGGTGTTTGTCGGCAACGACAGGCGCAATGACGTCTGGCCCGCGCAGCAGGTCGGATTTCAGACGGCGTTGTACGCGGGAGACCAGCGTTCGCTGCGCTTACGCGAAGATGATCCCAACTGCTCTCGTGTACAAGCCGATGCGGTGTTGACCTCGGTCGATCAAATTCTCAGCCTGTTTCCCGCCGTCTAATTCGACGAACAGTTCTTTTTTTTGAAAGTTAATCGAGGCGCTTCCGTAGTATAATGAAAGGCGCCTTTTATCGCTGGTACGCCACGGCGGATTCGAGTGCGCTTTCCGCACACGGTTTTGATAAACGCTCCAGCAGGCGCGGGGGCGTCTGCTAGGTCGTATGGTTCTTAAACGATGGTCTATTTTGGCAACACGGAGAACGAAATGAATACGCGATTTAGGACGGCGGGTTTTCACCTGGCCTTGGCTGCATTGGTTTTGTTGAGTATCGCCGGGTGCGGTTTGAATGGAAAATATGAAGAAGAAGTTAGCCTGTCGGTCAACGCCGAAGGCGCCCGGACGATCAAGGTCGATACGGTAAACGGAAAAATCGACCTCAAAGCCGTCGATGGCGATGAAGTCAAAGTCTTCGCGATCAAAACCATCCGTGCTCGCACTGATTCCTCCGCCGAGGCGTTTTCTCAATCGGTTGAGATCAAGGCGGAGGTCGTGGGCGACGAGGTGCGAATTTACGCCAAGCACCCAAGAGCGACGTTCGGCAAATCGGTGTCGGTGTTGCTCGAAGTCGAATGTCCGCCCGATTTGGCGGCGAAGTTGAACACGGTCAACGGACAAGTGAAAGCCAATGGCATGACCAACGGCGTCGAGGCGAGCACCACCAACGGGCGTGTTGACTTGCTGGACGTTTCGGGCGGGGTGGTTGCCAACACAACCAACGGTCGCATTGAAGCGCGGCTTGGCACAATGGAAACGGCGGGCAAATTCAACACCGTTAACGGTTCCGTCGATGTTTCGGTGATGAATTGCCTGGCGGATATTGAGGCTGGTACGGTAAACGGTTCGGTCAAAGTCATGCTCCCGGCACACTTCAACGGATCATTGGATGCGTCGACCGTAAACGGAAGGGCTTCATGCGATTTAGAGATCAATGCCGAAATCAATAAGAAAAAACACGTCAAAGGAACCATCGGCGACGGACAAGGACCGAGCATTCGTCTCAATGCCGTGAACGGCTCCACAAAAGTGGAAGAATTACAGATAGAAGAAGTCCCGGTTTAATTATTGAGAGGACTTGTTGCGGCGTTCGTACCAGACGTGGAGCTTATCGCGGTTTTTTAGCGTACGTCCGGGCGAAAGTGAAATTGCAAATAACATTTTGGCGATTTCCCACCCGCTGAATTCGTGCACTTTTCGCGGCGAAGTTTGAATGGGCGCTTTGACGACAGTCAGGCGCCCAAGCCGTTTTAATTCTTTGCCCAAATGCAACTCTTCGGTAGCGAAATAAGTTTCGTCGAACCCGCCCGCCTGCTCAAAGGCCCGTTTGTGCACGAAAAAAAACGAACCCGCCGGCATGTGAAATAACCGCGAGGCAGTGTTCCAACCGATGAGGCATAGGTTAGCGAAAAACCCGGCGCGGCTGCTCCATTCGATGGTTGCGCCGCCGCCGATGGCGCCCTCTTCTAATGCGCGGCCCATTTGGACTACCGTCTGCGGCGAGATAAAACTGTCAGCGTCTACAAAAATCAGCGTTTCGCCGTTCGCCGCTTTTGCGCCGACGTTGCGAGTCGCGCCGATGTTGCGTTTGCCGGACGCGACCACGCGCGCGCCCAGTCGCTCAGCGATTTTCGCGGTGTCGTCGTCGGATGCGTCATCCGCGACGATGATCTCATATTCACGCGGCAGCGCCTGCATCGACTCTTGAATCGACTCGATGCAACGGGCGACGCGTCGCTCTTCGTTGTATGCGGGGATGACGAATGAATAGTCCATGAAGTATCCTAGAGGGTTTGTCATAAATATGTGCGTAAAGCGCGCCCGCAGCCGACCTAGCCTACGGCTAACAGGCTGCCGCAGGCAGGGGCCCAGCGATAGATACAGTTACGAAAACTTAATCCGCACAGTATTTTGGCAACCACTATTATAAACCTTTTCGCAGAATCAGTTTACTAGAATCTATCTCATATATACATGATCTTTCGCTGCGTGTGGCATGGGTATAACTCTGCTCGCTTCAGTGCAGCTCCGCCCTTTTGCACAGGCGCTCCCAGAGTTGCACCCATGCCTGAATAGAGACTTTACGACTGGAGCCCGGGGAGGGAGAATCCTGCCTGCCGCAGGCACGGCTCCCGACGAGCCGCGTAATATCGAAACGTTTTCAAATTATCACGGCTCCTCGCTATGACACAGATGTTTATGAGATAGGTATTATTCATACAACGGGTTTGAAGCCGCCGTGGTATCGCCTGCCAAGCGCTTTGAGGCGGCGCCGATAATGGCGCCGTTGGTCAGGTTTTGAATAAAGACCACAGCCCTTAAGTTGTTACGCTGCCAGCCGGGTTTGATTGACAATGAAACTTGTTTGGCGACGGGGGCGTTTTGTTTGGTTGAGATTTGGTTTATGCGCTTTATCGTGCGGACGACGGCGTGATGTTTGAGTACGCGGCCTTGGTTTTCGCCTCGCGTAACGTCGCTGGCGAGTTTGTCTTCCGTCGCTGCAACAAACAGCGCCAATTCGCCGGGGCCGAAGGCTTCATGCAGCGTGTATGTAATTTTCAGCGTCAATGTTGGCGAGTGAATTTCGTTGCTGATATTGCTGAACTGAATTTTCGCCGCGTCCGTTTTTTGCCAAGCGTCTTGGATGGTTTGTTTGGCGAGCGTCTGGTTTGATCCAAGAAATTGCTTGGTTCCATTCACAATCATCTGCGGCGTATAGACCTGGCTGGCGCGATAGAGGCGGGCGTAGTTCCACTGCCGCTGCGTACAATATTTATGAGAAAAGGGATCGGTCCAGCCGATGTCGTTCCAATAATCAACATGATAAGACAGAGGAATCACTTGTTCGTCGCTGAATCCCAAGTCCGATAAATGGGCAAGCACCTCGTCAGCGGGCGGGCAACTGGAACAGCCTTCTGAAGTAAAAAGTTCCACAATCACTGGAGCGCGATATCCATCGGGCGCGTCTTGGGCGAGCGCGCCCATGAGGGGAACCAGACAGGCCAGTGTTAATAAGAATCGTTTCATCACAGTCTCCACGTTCACATTCTCGCCGTGTGCATTATCATTTCACCATACCGCCGCATTGCGTCGGCGCCAAAATGATTTGGAGATGACAATGGACCTTGAAGCCTTTGAGCGCCTGGTGCGCGAACGCCGCGCCGTACGCCATTTTAAACCGGACCCGTTGCCCGAAGGCTTGTTAGACCGCCTGTTAGATGCGGCCCATTGGGCGCCCAGCGGCTATAATTTGCAACCTACACATTTTGCGGTCGCGACCGACCCCGAACTTCGACAACGGCTGTTGCCTTCGTGCATGGGGCAAAAGCAAATTTGCGAAGCGCCCGCCGTGGTCGTCTTTCTCGGCGACCGCGCTGTGGTCAAAAATAATTTTGAAAAAATGATTCAGGCCGAAAAAGACGCAGGCGTCATCAATGAGGGCTACGAACAAATGCTGCGCAAGATGGTGCCGTTGGCGTTCGACAAAGGGCCGATGCGGACGCATTGGTTATGGAAAAAATTCTTGTTGCCGATTGTGCGCCAGGTGAAGCCAGTGCCAAGGCTGCCTGCGGTCGAAGAAGAATACTGGCTGACCAAACAGGTGATGTTGTCGGCGATGGTATTTATGTTGGCCGCCAGCGCGGCGGGGCTGTCCACTGTGCCGATGGAAGGCTTTGACGAAACCAAAGTGAAAAAGATATTAAAAATCCCCAAGCGTTTTGTGGCGCCGCTACTGTTGCCGGTTGGGTACGCCGTCGATGGAGAATTGAAAAAAACGCGGCTGCCGATTGATAGCCTGGTACATTACAACGAGTGGTCAGCATGAACCAACAGGGAACGGCCCTCATCACTGGCGGATCGCGCCGTATTGGTCGCGAAATCGCGTTGACGCTGGCGCGGCAGGGCTGGCGTATCGCCCTGCATTACAACCATTCGTGCAATGACGCCGAACAACTCGCAAGCGAGATTCAAAAAAACGGCGGCGAATGCGAGCTATTTTGCGCTGACCTCAGCGAGGTGAAATCCGCGACGGCGTTGATTACTGAAACCTTTGAGCGCTGCCCCGACTGTAATGTGTTAATCAACAACGCTTCGATTTTTGAACGGGCGCCATTGCTTGAAACCGATGAAGATTTTTTTGACCGGCATTTCAATATTAATTTCAAGACGCCGTTTTTTCTGACTCGCGACTTTGCGCGGCGATGTAAACAAGGCAGCGTGATCAACCTGCTTGATACAAAAATCACCCAGAAATTCTCCAACTATTTCGCCTACACGCTGTCCAAGAAGGCGCTGTTTGAATTCACCCGCATGGCCGCGAAAGAGCTCGCGCCCGCCATTCGCGTCAACGGCGTGTGTCCTGGCTTGATTCTACCGCCGCCGGGCGACGACGAAGCCTACATCGAGCGTATGCAAAACCGCGTACCCATGAAGACGCGCGGGCGCCCGCAAGACATCGCCAGCGCGGTATTGTTTTTATTAGAGAATGAATTCATCACCGGAGACTGCATTTTTATCGACGGCGGCGAGCACCTTTTGAAGTGACGTTTATAGGAGCCGAATGTGATTATCCGCATCAAGAATTTACGCATCCCCGCCGAAGTCGGCGTCCACGCTTGGGAACATGGCGCGCCCCAACTGGTCGTCATAAATGTGCTGCTTGAATACGACGCAAGCGACGCCGCGAAAAGTGATGCGCTCAAGCACTCGGTCGATTATCAACTGATGACGCAGAAAATTTCCGAAGCGGTGCGCGCTGTCCATTTTCATTTATTGGAACGCATGGCGGAGCACGTATTGCAAATCATGATGGAAGACGAACGCATCATTCTGGCGGAAGTCGAGATCGACAAACCCGATGCGCTTACGCTGGCCGATTCAGTGTCGGTGTCAGCAAGAGCGCACCGCTAATTCTTCTTCGCCCAGGTTTCGAGTTCGTCGAAGACCACGTCTTTCATTAGAATCTTGATGCAAGACGCAATCGGAATCGCCAGCAGTAGTCCGTAAAATCCTGCGACCGCCGCGCCTACCATCATCACAATAATGACCTCGATGGCGTTGAGGTTTGAATCCTGGCTTTGGATGTAAGGCGTCAGAATCCACGCCTCTAAAAACTGCCCGCCCTGAAAGACCAGCGTCGGCCAAATCACCACCGCCAGCCATGAAAACTCAATGGTCGGGTCGCCGATCACTTCGAGATACTTAAACAGCATCGCCAGCGGCCAGATCAATCCCGACGCGAAGGGGACAATATTAAGAAAGCCCGCGATCATGCCCAGCAGCAACCAATAGGGTACGCCGACAAACCACCAGCCAATGGAAAGCATCGCGCCTAATATCACGGCGATGATGAGCCGTCCGCGAATGAAACTGCTGACCGATTTGTCCATCTTTTTGACGGTGCTGACCATGCGCTCGCGCTGGCTGGCGGGGATATAAATCTCGACGCCGCGCATCATCGGATAAAAATGCCATGCAAAATAAAAGAAATAAATCGGGATCAAGATCGCCGCAAGCAGCAGGTAGGTCGTAGTCCCGACGATGTCGCCGACGAAGCCGAGCGTGCCCTTGAGTGCGCCGGCGGTGCCTTTGAAGAGGGTTGATACGGTGGCGCTGATGGCGCCAAGATATGACCCTGCGTTTTCTTGCGCTCGTTCGGGCAGGCCTTGAAGGTGCTCGCGAATTTTTTCTTCCAGTTGATATTCTTCAATAAAATAACTGATGGATTGCAAAATATCTTTGAGGATGGTATCGCCTTGCTCGTTTTTCAGTGAATTGATATAGCCTTTGATGTTGAAGATCAAATCTTTGGCTTGTTGAAATAATACGGGGACGAGTATCGCGATTGAAATAATCAACACCAATATCAACACCGTAAACAATATGCTGATGATAAAAGGCCGCGACAAGCGAAAGCGTTGTTCGGCGTAATCAATAATCGGGTTGAATAGATACGCCATGCCCAGCGCGAGCAGCACCGGCATGAATACGCTTTGCAGATAATAGCCGAACCAGATCACCGCGACGAACAGCGTCATCCAGATCAAATCGCGCACCGGGCGCAACTGCCAAATGTGCCGGTCCGCCCAGACTGGCTTGGGGTTGTTTTCAGGCTGGTTCATGGCCGCTTCCTCAATGGCGATTTTTGTTGGCTTGTCTTTGCAATGATGAAACTCTAGTCAATCGAAATCATTGAAACTTGTCAAGCAATTCTCGTGTTTAATTTATGTACGAAGCGCGTGAAATATTATTTCAATCAATTCCGGGCGGCTTGAGATTTGATTCAATCGTGAGAAACGCTCGCCTGCGCTGGCGATGATTGCTAAGATGACAAAAACATAAATGCGCTGAGGAACCCCCTACTATGAAAGAACTATATGACTTCGCCTTGCAACTTGCCGACCAGGCGGGCAAAAATACGCTGAACTATTTCCGCCAATCGTTTGAAATCGAAACCAAGGCCGACTCGTCGCCTGTTACGATTGCGGATAAATCGACCGAAGAACTGATGCGCGTGGAAATTGAGAAGCGTTTTCCTGATGACGGCATCGTTGGCGAAGAGTTCGGCGTCAAAGAGGGCAAGACCGGGCGCCGCTGGATTCTTGACCCCATCGACGGCACCAAATCGTTTGTGCGCGGCTTCCCCGCTTACGGCAACCTGATCGGCGTGGTCGAAGGCGAGCAATCCATCGTCGGCGTGGTGAATATCCCGGCGATGGGTGAAATGGTATCGGCGTTTCAGGGCGGCGGCTGTTTTTATAACGGCGAACGTTGTCAGGTTTCGAAGGTCGCCGCCGCCGACAAAGCCACGGCGTTGAGTTCAGATTTTCGCGACTGCGCCGAGCGCTGGGGCGACAAGGCGCTGCTACGCTTGTTTGCTGAGACTAAGTTGCAACGCTCCTGGGGCGATTGTTACGGCTATTTGATGGTCGCGACCGGACGCGCCGAAATTATGGTTGACGCGTACCTGCATATCTGGGACGTCGCCGCGCTGGCCCCGGTGATACAAGAAGCGGGCGGGACTTGCACGGGCGTGGATGGCGCCTTCGACGTGAACGTCGATCACTTGGTCGCAACCAACGGCGCCTTCCACGAACAGGCGCTCCAAATTTTCCGGGGTGAATGATTCCGTTCGGTTATAATCTGACCAAGGAAGATTACGATCGTTTCGAGCGCTATGCGTACGTCACCCGGACAAATTTAGGGGAGAAAACCAGCGAAATTTTGGTCAACGAGTCGTTAAAATTCGTCGCCCAATGCCCCAGACCTGAACTCGAATAGAAAAAGAGAATGTAATTGGATTATTACTTTGATTTGTGATTAAAAATCGGTTTCGGACAATAACTCATAAGTCCATCAATGTGTTCCTTTAAGTCAGGTGAGATATGGTTCCACATCGGGTCGAGGATGAAATCAATTCCTTCTCTTCTAGCAAGTTTTGCAGCGGGGACGAAATCACTATCTCCTGCGACAAGAACAATTTTGCTAACTTGCTGCTTAAATGAAACAGAAGCAATATCGACCCCTAGTTTCATATCAATTTGTTTTTGCTTTATGTCCAAAGCAAAATCACCATCAACAAGATTCTCAAATTTGACCTTACCATTGATCAATTGCCGCATAACCTCTTTTTTGGGATACCATGTTGGCTGAGTGTCGTTTACTTTCCCAAGACGAAGCGCAACTTTTCTTTTTTGTTTTAATTGTTCGTATAATTCTAAACGGAATTGAGCAACAGGTGATTTTGATAAATCATACGTTTTTTTAGAAATTGGAAGTTGCACTTTTTTCTTCGAAGGAGGGCAATCATAAAAGAAAATACGATAAAGATGCTCTTTATCCTTTTTAGCATGGGTTACAGCATGAGCAAAGACTGCTTTCGCTACAACAATAGGGGTCTCTCGAATCGTATTTTGTGTAAACATGTGGGAAGCGTTTTAAGAAAAAACCACCGTCAATGAAAATCGCTGTTTTCATATCCCCCCTCCAAATGAAAAACTCCTTGGGATCGGCGCTCCTGTAATAATTCTAGGAACGCGTACTGCCAAGGAGCTAATTGTTTATAAAAAAACAACACTACCTATTTAACAAAAGATGGCAATGATGTCAAGCTATTTATTCGACAAATGCAACCGGGATGCGCTGTAAGGGGGCGGATTCGTTTTTGGGCACCGTCAGGGTCAAGACCCCGTTACTCAAAGCGCATTCAGCCAGATCAACCGCCGCCAATGCCGGCAGCAAGACCCGTCTCGAAAACGAAACAGAATCGTCCTCCCATGACATGGTCTGAGTAGAAAATTCGTCAACGCTAAAGCGCCGCTTGCCACGGACTGCCACCGCGTCTTCATAGACATCTATATCGAGGTCGTCTTGATGGACGCCGGGCATTTCAAACTGGAGAACAAATTTGCGGTCATCCTCAAACAAATCGACCGAAGGGCTCCAAGCCGTCTGTTGGGAGGTAAAATCAGCCATCTGTCCCCAAATTTTTAGCGGCTGCAGATGAGAATTTCGATGGCCGCGCGAGCGGGACGTAATCGAATTCAGCGGAGTCATTGTCCTTTTTCTCCTTGTATTTCTGTTCCGTGCTGAAAATCCGCTGTTGCATAGAATGAACTACCCCATAACAGTAGCAAAAAACAATCCAAATAACAATAAAAATATAGAAATCCTAAACATCCCTGCAAATACGTAGTTTACGTATTATAGTATGTATAATTTAAAATCAAAAATCAATCGGTTTTTTGCAGATTTAGAAACAAATGTGTCTCTTTTTGTGTAACTCTGGCCCAGTTTCTCAAAAACGGGATACCGAAACCTGGTCAATTTGACAGAGCGAGGCCCGCTGGGGCTTTATCAAATACCCGTGACTTCTATCCGCGCCGGATTGCTTGACTTCCAATGTTGACAGGCTATGCTTTTTCTTTCCAACACTGTTGAATAAAGATTCAACTTTCGTTTTGAATCGAGATGCATTTTTAAATGCAAAACGAAAATTATCCGAGAAGATTAAGAAGAGACAATGGTAAAACGTACCTATCAACCCAGCAAAATCAAACGCAAACGTTCACACGGTTTCCGTGCGCGAATGAAAACACGCGGCGGCCGCGACGTAATTAGACGTCGTCGCCAAAAAGGACGCCACCGTCTGACAGTGTCTGATAAATAAGCGCTGACGGGTTCTCATTACACTAAACCAAACAGGATCCGTCTGGAACTCGTTGAACGAGCGATTTCAAACTAAAGAACGGCTGCGAAAAAACAGCGAAATCCGCGAGGTTTTAAAACAACCGGGTACGCGGGGCCGCTTTATGACGGTTCATTTCAAGAACGGCCTGAGCGGCTGTTCGCGATTCGCTGTTGTAGCCGGACGCGTTGTGGGAAACGCAGTAACGCGAAACCGGGCGAAACGACGCTTGCGCGAATTATTCAGGCGCAACAAAAACGATTTCGCCCAGGCGGTTGACTTGGTGGTTCGGGTAAAACCGGCAATTCGTAACGCCGGATTTGAAGAGATTGAGCACGATTTTTTACGCATCTTAGACCAACGCAACGTGCGAAACCGCCCATCGCCCCCTCAGCCGTAACAAAGGCAAATGGCGCATTTTTTGGGGAAAACCTTTCACGACGCCGCACAATGGCCCCGGTGGTTCGCCGCCGCAATCATTCGGGCCTATAAGGGTTTCGTTTCTCCGTGGCTTGGGCCGCGGTGCCGGTTTACCCCGACTTGTTCTGAGTATGCAATTGAAGTCATCCAGTCGTTCGGCGTGTTGTATGGCGGATGGTTGACTCTTAAGCGCCTCGTTAAATGCCAGCCTTTGCATCCAGGGGGAGTTGATCTCCCCCCGCGCCCGAACGCCCCACAAGTGCGCCCGACAAAATAATGTTGCGGACTGACCTCAAACTCAGCCGCCCAAGTCACAACTGGATGCGACGCATCAATGGATAACGAAAAACGCCTCTTTCTAGCCTTCGCGCTTTCCATGTTGGTCATATTGGCCTTTAGTTGGAACAACGCAAAGAACGCGCCTCCGCGCAAACCACAAACGGAAACGCAACAGAACGCTGCCGCTCCCGGCCCGATTTCGTCTGCGTCGCCGACTGCGACCCAATCTCCAGCGCCAAACGCCCCCGTAAACCGTACGCAAGACCGTACGCAGTCATCTCAGGTCGCGAATGGGTGGGGTTGGTTAGAAACCTCCTCTGATTCGGTTGATAGCGGCGAAGTCGTGGTCGAGTCGGAACGCTACCAAATTCGCTTCTCTAAACAAGGCGCTTCCCCTGTCTCATGGAAACTGCTGAGTTACCCCCAATTATTCTCCAAAAAGCGATACCTCAAACTCGAACAGCAATATGGTTCACCCGTCGATAAAGAAATCGCCCAGTTAGAAATACAACTTTTAGAGCAAACCAAACAGACAGAAGACGAACAACAGCCCGTCAACGCCATCAACCCACTATTTGACGCAGGCCGCGCAGGCATGGTGGTGCGTTGGGGGCAAGACCGCTTTGATCGCGACGTTACATATACCTGCGACGCTGAATCGGTCACCGTATCCGGCGAGACCGAAATCGTCTTTCGCTCCGTTCACCAGGATATCGTTCTTGAAAAACGCTACCAGTTTTATCCCGACAGTTACAAAGTTGATCTAGAGATTCGCCTCATCAATCAATCAGACCAGCCGCTTGCGTTCCAACAGCAGGCTTTTTATGACATCAATTGGCAGGGCGGGTTTGGCTTTACGTCCCTGCGAACCGACGCCGCGAACAACGCGCACGTCCAAATGGGCGGGTCGGTCACAACAACGCTTCATCCCGCGTTACAGAAAACATTTGGGGTGTCAGGCGTCAGCGCGCCAGTATTTTTAGGTAGCCAGTTGGCTGGTTATCGCAACCCGACATCGTTGATTCCAAATGATGACGGCGAGCAAGTCGGTTGGGTGGGCGTGAGCCAAAAGTATTTTCTAGCGGCGATTATTAACCACACGCCGACCGAAGCCGCCATCCAAGGCTTAATCAGCCCGACCGATGACGAATTGCGCTTCAATAAACCGATGATGGGCGTACGTATGCGGATGGCCCCGTCGCTCCCAGCCGGCGCCTCGCACATCGACCGCTTCACGCTCTATGTCGGCCCCAAAGACGTCAAAGATATGGCGATGGCCGACGCCACCCTCGAAGACGCGCGACAGCTGTTTTTGTTTAGCAGTCTGACAGGCCCCATCGCATCATGGATGTTGTGGCTGTTGCAGTCCTTCTATTCTCTGGTACCCAACTACGGCGTTTGTATCATTTTGTTGACGCTGCTGATTAAGTTATTGATGTTCCCGGTCATGCAAAAGCAAATGCACTCCATGCGTAAAATGCAGGCGCTGCAGCCGCACATCAACCAACTCAAAGAGCAACACAAAGACGATGCACAGAAGATGCAGAAGGAACAGATGGAACTGTTCCGCAAGCACAAGGTGAACCCGTTGGGCGGGTGTTTGCCGATTTTTATTACCATTCCGATTTTTGTCGCGCTCTATTCGACCTTTAGTTTATCGGTCGAGTTGCGCGGTGCGCCGTTTTTTGGGTGGATCACCGACTTGTCTCAACCTGACGCCGCGTTTTACATTCCATTGGCGTCATACATCATTGACATCAACATCTTGCCGATTGCCTATACGCTGCTGATGTTTATCAGCATGAGTATGCAGAAAATGGAAGGCCCAAACGCCGCCGCCATGAAGATCATGCCGTTCGTCTTCGTCTTTATCTTCTGGCAAATCGCTTCCGGCGTCATTCTCTATTTTGTTATCAGCATGCTCATTGACGTGATTCAACGAATTATCATCGAAAAGACGAACAAAGAGGACCTGCTCGCGCCGCCTCCAACAGAAAAGAAGCGATCTGCGGCGCGCAAAAAAGCCTGACAGCGGCTCCTCACACAATGGGTTTCTTCCCGAACCCGGGAGGTGGAAAGATAGAATGAAAGAAATTACGTGCAAAGGATCAAGTATAGACCTCGCAACTGACGAAGCGCTGAAACAACTGGGCGCCTCACGCGACGAAGTCGCCGTCGAACCAATCTCGGCTGGCTCATCAGGTTTCTTAGGATTATTTGGCGGCAAGCCTGCGGTTGTTCGCGTCTCACTGCGGCCCGATGAGAAGATTCAAGCGCTCGTCTTCATGCGCAACATTCTGCGCATGATGAGCGTTGAATCGGAAATGGACGTCCAAAAAGTAGACGGCGAAGTCCTCATCACATTGGGCGAGAGCGCATCGTCGCTGATTGGCTCACGCGGCCAAACGCTCGACTCGCTGCAGTATCTTGTCTCGCGCTTTCTCAGCGGCGACAAAGACCGCGATGATTTCAGCAAAGTCGTCATCGACATCGACAACTACCGCGACAAACGCGAAGACGACCTCAAAGACATGGCGCTGCGCATGGCGGAGCAAGTAGCAAGCACCAAACGCGATATGCGCACCGATCCGCTTACGGCTCCTGAGCGGCGCATCGTTCACATGACATTGAAAGAAAACCCCGACGTGACCACGTTCAGCATCGGCGACGGCTCACGCAAACGCATCGTCATCGCCACCACCGACAAAGACGCGCAACGCGCCCGACGTAACGACAGTCGCAGCGGAAGCGGAGAACGTCGCAGCAGCGGAGGCCGTTCCGGCGGACGCTCCAGCGGTGGTCGCTCAAGCAGCAATCGCTCCGGCGGACGCCCAAGCAATAACGGTGGAAACAGCGGCGGCGAAGGCGAACGCAAAGGCGGCAACAGCGGAAATTCGCGCGGCTCGCGCGGCGGCAGCGGACGCCGTCGCGGCGGCAGTGGACGCGGACGCCGTCCCCAAGGCAGCGGCGGAAGCGAAGGCGGCGGCGCCCCGCAAGGCAATAGCGGCGGCGGTGACAGCTAAACGCAACGCAGAGTCCAACTCAGCATATCAAACCGCCCGGAACGTTCCGGGTGGTTTTTTTGTATCAGAATTCGATACAAAATTTAAATATCCATTTATTCTCTAGGGTTGATTCAGCATTTTACGCATTCGATCAATTGAAAAATCATATTTGATGTAACTCATCGGCATCCGGTTGATTTTTTGTGAGATTGATACAATTAACCATGGTTCTGTACGCCTTAAATCAAAGTAGTAATCTTCGAAAAAATACCGATAATCATTCATGGACCCTGTAACATGCCGATTATTTGTTTTCTTTATTGCGACGAACTTTTCCGTATCGGCTTCCATATCTGAATACGCTTTAATATCCAATCCATCCGCCTCAAAGTGCATTTCCAAATTCGTCCAAAACGTATCCCCGATGTTGACAATATCCTTTTTAAGAACGCCAAAAACAAAAACTGCGTAAAGAGTTGTTGTGTGAGTAAATAAAAGGCATTTTTTTCGATCAAGAAAAAAAAAGATTCACATGCCATTCATATCGGGAATCGATTTCGATTTCTGATAATGGCATGTGAAACCGCTTGAATTCATCAAGCAATTTCTTTGTACAACGCAAAGAAATAGGTGGATTCATTTTTTTGGTTCTTCCGTAAATTGGATACTTTTTTTATAAATTGAATTAAGATTTCGCTGCATGTGGCATGGGTACAACTCTGCTCGCTTCAGTGCGGGCTTTCAGGCCCTTATGCACAGGCGCTCCCAGAGTTCCACCCATACCTGATTGGTTTGTCAATTTTTGAAATACCGGAGCCTGTTTCTGAATAAATATTATGGCCATCCATCAATGTAAGTACTCACTTACCGGATGAACCCAAAAAAATCACCGGTACAACTCCATCCCTTCAATCTTTGATTGATTTTGCAGGATTTCGTCGAGCCGCCAGGAGCGAATGGTTCCAATAAAACTGAATTCTCTGAGGGAAGTGATACCATGCTACAGCATCATAAATGTCATCGCAATGTGACTTGACGTTATAGAAATCAAGGGCTGCCCGCTTCGCGGTCTTGACTCACCACCCTGCCCTGCCGCATGGATTCAAATATTTTCAACCCTCTATTCCCCAGGCGCATAGGCATTGGAAATCGGCTTCGGCTATAATAAACAAGCAAAACAAGTGCGAGGCGGTTGTCGATGGTATTGAAGCAGTCAGAAGTTGATTCCAGGGCCAATTTACCGTTCGAGGATGATTTCCCCATTCTCGAACTGCTGCTGCGTAATTACCTCTCCGGCGATGATATCCAACGAGTGCGTAAGGCCTACGATTTCGCGTTTGAAGCCCACCGCGACCAAAAGCGCGCCAGCGGCGAACCCTATATCAACCACCCCATCGCCGTCGCCGAAATTCTGGGCGAATACCAGATGGACGCTGACGCCGTCTGCGCGGGCCTGCTGCATGACGTGCTGGAAGACACGCCTTATACGCTTGAAGACCTCAAGCAACGCTTCGGCGAAAAAGTCGCCAGCCTGGTGCAGGGCGTCACCAAAGTGGGGCGCATCGGCCACGCCTACCGCAGCGAGAACGAAGTTGAAAACCTGCGGCGGATGTTGATGGCCACCGCTGAAGACATTCAGGTCATCGTGGTCAAGCTGGCCGACCGCCTTCACAATATGAAGACGCTGCATTTTCTGCCGCGCCCCAAACAGCGCCTGATCGCCCAACAGACGGTCGATATCTATGCGCCCCTCGCTCACCGCCTCGGCTTCGGGCGCTTTAAATGGCAGCTCGAAGACATGTGTCTGCTGTTTTTGCACCCCGAAGCCTACGACGTCATCAAAAACAGCGTCTCGCTCAAACGCCGCGAGCGCGAACAATATATCATCCAGGCGGTCCATGATCTCGAAGACGGCCTCGAAGAGAAGAAGATCACCGCCACTGTCGAAGGCCGCGCCAAACACTTCTATAGCATCTATATGAAGATGCAGCGCGACAACAAAACCTTTGAAGAGATTTACGACTTGATCGCGTTGCGGGTCATCTGTGATTCCATCAGCGATTGCTATGCGGTGTTGGGCGAGGTGCACACCATGTGGCGCCAGGTCGGGGGGCGTTTTAAAGACTACATTTCAAATCCCAAACCCAATAATTACCGTTCGATTCACACCACCGTGCTCGGCCCGCACGGGCGCCTGATCGAGATTCAGATCCGCACGCTCGACATGCACTTGATCGCCGAACAAGGCGTCGCAGCGCATTGGCGTTACAAAGAAGAAAAAAAGCGCCGTCCCAACAAAGCCGACGGCAAATGGATGGACGTTCTCACTCAGGAACTGCCCGACACCAACGATCCAGAAGATTTTCTGCGCTCCATCCGCACCGACTTTTTTTCCGACGAAGTGTTCGTCTACACGCCCAAGGGCGACCTGGTGCGCTTGCCGGTCGATTCGACCCCGATTGATTTCGCCTATCGAATCCACACCGAGCTGGGGCATATTTGTCACGGCGCTAAGGTAAACCAGCGGTTGGTGCCGCTCAATCATCCATTAAAAACCGGGGATGTGGTCGCAGTCTTGACCAGCGCCAACAGCCACCCGTCGCCCGCATGGCTCGACATCGTCAAGACCGCGTCGGCGCGCAACAAAATCCGCCGCTATTTGTTGGAATCCCGCTGGGACGAGTTGAAAGACACCGGGCAAAATAAACTGACGAAGGAACTTAAAAAGGCGGGCTTCAACGCGCTGGAATTTTATAATTCTGATAAAGCCCAATCCATCGCCAAGTCATTGAAAGCCAAATCGCTGGAAGAAATGTTTGTCAACATCGGCTTTGGGCGCATCTCGATCAAACAAGTGTTGGCGCGACTGCTTCAACCAAAAGCCAAACCGAAAACGCCCAAAAAAGAGCCGAAACAATCCGACCAAGGCTCGCTGGTCAAACTCGGCGATATTGACAACATCATGTACCGCCTGGCGTTGTGCTGCAATCCGCTGCCGGGTGACAACATCACCGGGTTCGTCACGCGCGGGCGCGGCGTCACCATCCATAAATCATCCTGCCGCAACATCCAACATCACAATGGCGAAGCCAACCGCATCCTGCCGCTGTTTTGGGAAGGAAACCGCAGCGACCGCCATTTGATTTCTATCGAAGTTCGCTCCATCGACCGCCGCAACCTGCTGAGTGAATTATCACAAACCGTCGGCTCAACCGGGACCGACATTCTCTCGTGCCACAGTGAGTCGGTGGGAGAGTTGGCGGTATTTCGTTTCAAGATTGAGATTCGCTCGACCAGCCATCTCAACTCGGTCATGCAACAATTATTGGGCGTCGCCGGCGTCAAAACCGTTCGCCGAATGAAGGACGAACCTGTGAACCATACAAATGCGCAACAAACAAAAATAGACGAAAAACCGTCATGATTTTTGACCATTCATTTTCGATTAAACGAACTATAATGCGGTCGCTGTCCCGGCTGCGGTACTCACTTCACCGGAAACTCCACCTGGCGGAATTTTGAACTTTTTTTTGAGGTGCGCTAATGAGACAAAACGCCCAAGGCGGATTCACGCTGATTGAGTTATTAATCGTCGTCGCCATTATTGGAATATTGGCCGCGATTGCCGTGCCGAATTTTTTAAGCGCACAAATCCGCGCCAAGGTCGCGCGAGTAAAGACCGATATTAGCGCACTCGCCAAAGCGCAGGAAATGTATTTTCTTGATAACAACAGTTATCCGCCCGAATCAGAAGACGATATCTTCACCGGACGCAGGCCTCCGCAATCACGCGGCCTGTTTTTTTTAACGACGCCGATTTCCTATATGAATTCTCTGCCCAGCGATCCGTTTCAAGACACGGCGGAAAAACGCTTTAACCATGCACAAGCCGCCTATGAAACCGGCGTCTATAAAAAAGGCAAAAATAACGTCGCGTATGCGATGTTTTCACAGGGGCCTGACATTGCTGAGAACGGCATCTATTCAGGCCAAGCCTTCACCGGCCCTCAACGCAACAACGGACAGGGAAACAGTTACGCCACCTCCAACGGCATCACCAGCGCTGGCGACATATTCTGGTACGGCGGCGACCCCGGCGTAACCAGGGGCCTCATTGTTGACGGCAGAACCTACAACGGAGGGTTCCCTCCAAACCTGGGCGGATAATTCGCCTCTTCGTCTTGCGCTCGCAGGCGCTGTCCGCAACAATAGGGCAGCGCTTTTTTGTTTTGGTGGGCTGCTTCGCGAGCCCACCCTACCTTGGTTTATGTACAATATCAGATCGTAGGGTGGGTTCTTAACCCACCAGATGAAACCGGGGAAATCGCATGCGTTTTCCATACCTTGGTTAATGTACAATATCAGCGTGCCGGAACCTGCCTGCCGCAGGCAGGCAGGTCAGTGATAGCCGAAATCCCCCCTAGCCCCCCTTAATAAGGGGGGTGGCGCAAAGCGCCGGGGGGATAAAAGGTTTGCGGAAGAGAATAGTAAAATGGACTTCTCAAAGTTAAAACGCACATCACTATTCGACCGCAAGAGCCTTGTCGAAGAAGCCAAGACCTCGCGCCCGGCTGACAGCCCGGCCTCGTTTCAAGATTTTTGGAACGCCCTGCCGCAATTTTTGAAAGTCAACGACCTGCGCAAACTGGTCGCCGCCATACAATCCGCGCGCGAAAAAAAGAAACCCATCATTTGGATGATGGGCGCCCACGTGATTAAAGTCGGACTCGGCCCCTGGATCATCGACGCCATCGAAAATGGGTTTATCACCGCCGTCGCCATGAACGGCGCGGGCATCGTGCATGACTTTGAACTGGCGCTGGCAGGCTCGACCTCAGAAGACGTGGCGGAATCTCTCGTCAACGGCAGTTTCGGCATGACCGAAGAGACAGGGAAAATCATTAACGAATGGATCGTTGCAGGCGCTGCGCAAAACCAGGGACTCGGCGCCGCGATTGGACAGCGAATCGCCGGATCAGATTTCAAACATAAATCATTGAGCATCCTCGCGGCGGCGCATGAGAACGGCGTCCCGGTCACGGTGCACGTCGCTATCGGGACGGACGTGATTCACCATCACCCGGAGGCGTCAGGCGAAGCCATCGGCAAGACCTCGCTAGCGGATTTCCATAACCTATGCGAGACCGTATCGCAACTGGGCGAGGGCGGGGCCGCGATCAATGCAGGCTCGAACGTCATTCTGCCGGAAGTATTTTTGAAGGCGCTGACCACGGCGCGTAACCTCTGCGGGCCGATCCACAACTTCACCACCGCAAATTTTGATATGGTCCAACACTACCGCCCCAATACCAATGTAGTGAACCGTCCCATCATCGGCGGCGGGCAGGGGTTCACCTTCACCGGACATCACGAAATCATGCTGCCCCTGCTGTTTACAGCGCTGAAAGAAATTGAGTAGTGAAATGGTGGGTCAAGAACCCACCCTACAACTGCTGCGCTGAAGGAAATATAGACAAGGACAACCAATTGATCTCTTTTATGCTCCATGATCGAAATCGGCTAGAATGATGTTGATCTATAAAACTTCGAAAACGCGAGGTGAATAATGAGCGCTCGTGAACTTCTCATACAAGCATTGAAACTTGAGCCGGAAGATCGATTCTCCATAGTGGAAGGACTCATACAAAGTCTGGATGCGCCGAATAAACATATTGATGATCTATGGGCCCACGAAGCAGAACAACGTCTTCTTGCGTATCGGGAAGGCAAACTTGGAGGTATTGCGATAGAGGACGTATTCAAGGAAGACTAATGCGCGTCGTTTTTACTGAATTTGCAAAACAAGAGTTAGACAATGCGGTTGATTTTTATAATCAAGAATCTTCCGATCTTGGAAAAAAATTTAGCAACGAAGTAAAAATGGCGGTTCACCGTATCACCCACTATCCACACGCATGGTCCTTGCTCCGGGGTGAAGTTAGAAAATGTCTATTGCATGCGTTTCCTTATAACGTGCTGTACTCCGTTGAAAAAGATCATATCCTCATCATTGCGATTGCGCATCAACATAGAGAACCCGATTACTGGATTGATCGCAACGCCACTTAGACTGCAGGGGTTCGATCAAACCTACCCCCTGGCGCTTGAGGCGCCTTCCCCCCTTAAAAAAAGGGGGGCTTTTCCGCAATGTGTTTTATATAAAACATCCTGTACTTCATCCGCCTAAAAGTTACCAAAATACAAATATAACAAAATTTCTCTACTTTAATGGCTGGGTGGCAAGGGCAAGGCGGCGCAAAGCGACGGCAGCCCTTGAGTAAATCATGATCCCCCCTGGCGCTTGCAGCGCCTTCCCCCCTTAAAAAAAGGGGGGCTTTTCCGCAATGTGTTTTATATAAAACATCCTGTGATTCAGCCGCCTAAAAGCTACCAAAATACAAATAGAACAAAAATTCTCTACTTTAATGGCTGGGTGGTAAGGGGAAGGCGGCGCAAAGCGACGACAACCCTTGAGTAAATCATGACCCCCCTGGCGCTTGAGGCGCCTTCCCCCCTTAAAAAAAGGGGGGCTTTTCCGCAATGTGTTTTATATAAAATATCCTGTGTTTCAGCCACCTAAAAGCTACCAAAATACAAATATAACAAAAATTCTCTACTTTAATGTTGACATTTACTGTTAAATAAAGGAAAATATTTATAAAGTAGCGGGGACCAAACGCCTCACCCTAAGCGGAAACACATCCCCGCCTCTCTCAGATCAGAAAATCAAACACTTTTTGGAGGACATACCATGGCTTACGAATTACCCGCATTGCCTTACGCTTACGACGCTCTCGAACCGAACATTGATGCGCGCACGATGGAGATTCACCACACCAAACACCATCAGGCCTATATCAATAAAGTCAACGACGCCCTCAAAGGCTCCGAATTTGAAGGCAAAGCAATTGAAGACGTGATTGCCAACCTCGGTTCCGTCCCTGAAGCCATTCGCGGCGCCGTGCGCAACAACGGCGGCGGCCACGCCAACCACTCGCTGTTCTGGACGGTGATGGGCCCCAACGGCGGCAGCCCCTCCGGCGAATTAGCAGCAGCCATTGATTCGGACTTGGGCGGATTTGAGAAATTCAAAACCGATTTCAGCAACGCAGCCGCAACCCGCTTCGGCAGCGGCTGGGCTTGGATTAGCGTTGACGGCGGCAAACTTGTCGTCGAAAGCACCGCCAACCAGGATTCGCCGCTCAGCGACGGTCGTACGCCGATTCTCGGCCTCGACGTTTGGGAACACGCCTACTACCTGAACTACCAGAACCGCCGTCCTGACTACATCTCCGCTTTCTTTAACGTTATTAACTGGGATGAAGTGGCAAAGCGCTTCGCGGCCGCCAAATAAAATGTTCAGAATAACTTTCCAATTGGAAACTTAACAAAATATGTATAGTATCTAGGCGGCTGCGTGAGGCGTGATTGCGTCAAACAAGGCCGCCTCGTTTCTTTTCGTTGTTTTGTAAGCAACGAACTGCGCCTCATAATTCGCTCATTTTACCAAGGAGAATGATTGATGAAAAAACGCACCCTACTCGCAATTGCCGCTGTTTTTGGATTGATGATCGCAGCAGGCGCTATATTAAACGCGCCCCAAACCGTTATGGCTCACTGCCAGATTCCCTGTGGAATCTATGGCGACGACGGACGCTTCGCCACCTTGGCGGAACATATCACAACGATGGAAAAGTCAATTACATTAATCAATGAATTGGCCGAAAAAGAAGGCGCCCAAAACGCGAACCAGCTGACCCGCTGGATCATCAACAAAGAAGCCCACGCTGACGAGTTCGCTGATATCATCACCAAATACTTCTTGCAACAACGCCTGAAACCAGCGGAATCAAAATCGGGCGCCGCGTATGACGCCTACATCAAAAAATTGACCTTGTGCCATGAGATGTTAGTGGGTTCGATGAAGGTCAAACAAAATTCCGACGTTGCGCATACCAAACAACTTAGTGAATTGCTTGAAGCGTTCCATACGGCCTACGCCGCTAAGTAATTCAAAATATTCAACCCTGTAATAAAATGCGGTCAGGATGTCAAAAAACATTCTGGCCGCTTGTATTTTATATGTTGTTTTTGATTCTGGCGGCTATACTTTGGAGAGAAGAAAGTTAAAGTTAAGTTAACTATGGCAATCTGGCACCAACATACAAACGACTGTTTTATCATTCACATTGATGAACTTCACCTCTCCGAAGAAATCATTGATCGTGTTCGGCAAGTATTGACTGTTGCGTTTTTAAACAAAAATTTTCAAGTGATTCTTAACTTGGAAGGCTGCACGATGATTGATTCATTTTTCATCGGCCTCATTATTCAAACCTACCGGGAATTACGCGAATTGGGCGGAAACCTCCGCTGCGCCGCCGTCAACGACAACGTCAACCATGCGTTTGAAGTGATCCGTCTTAATCAAGTTATTGATATTTGCGAAACGGTTGAAGACGCCATCCAAAAATTTGAGTCTGAAAAAAACGCCCAAGTCTAGCCAACGATTTTCTATCGACGCAAAAAAGCCGCTTTTAACCAAAGCGGCTTTTTTAATCGAGACCATTTACAAACAGACCCATCAAAACAAGGCAGCGACATTCACCTAATCGGTCGCGCCCACATTTTTTTCAATATGGTTAACTTGATTGATGTCCCAAATCGGCGCGTAGTGGATCCACCAATCGCCGGGCTGCATTTTAATATATAACAAGTCGCCAATTACCAGAGGGCTGTCGAGGCTCGGCCGGTCGGATTTATTTTGAGAAACGCTGAAATGAAACAGTTGTTCGTTTCGCTGCGCAAATGACGCGCCTGGAACGCCATACCAATAATGCACCCACTCAAAGTGGACATTACTATCACTGGGAAGGTCAGCGGCAGACGCTTGGACGGGACAACCCATTTCTTGAATTCGGACCAATGAAGTCTGAAACGGGACCGAGTCGAGATAGTGATAGCGGAAGCAAAAAGAACGTCCGCCTTTAAAATCATCTTTCATCCGGCAGCCATGCGTCGGCCCCCAAAACTGGACCGCGCCTTTGATGCGATTGTAGCCATTGATGTAATGGTCAAGCCCCGTCCCTTGAATCGAGGCTTGAGGCTCTCCATCAATGAACATATAGTCGTCGCCTTCAAAATAATAATGTTTTTCGTCGCCGTATTCGTCTGATATGGTTTTGACGCTGCATCCCATATAACGGCCTTTGCCGTCATACTCAAACACGGGGTAGATATACCCAAGGTATCCATCACGTTTTTGGGCTTGGGCGTAAAAATACATTGCGTCTTTATTGATTTCATCGAGAGCGAGCCGGTATTCAAAATTCAATTGCACAGGCGCGGCGTTTGTTGATTCGATAAAAATCTGGGCTTCTTCATGAAACGGCATATACACTTGCGTCACCAGCATTTTTTTATGCGGCAAGTAACCATAGGCGGGAATGCTCCACCCAGCGCTGGCATCCACCACATTAAAAAATTCCGCGAAGGTGCATTCTACGGCAGGTTCCACCATTGAATCCCAATAGATTGTGAGTTTGAGATTCATAAACACGTCCATGGTGAAATCAGGCGTGGTGAATTGGAGATATTGAATCGCCGCCGGGCCTTTTAAAGACGCCACCAACGTCCTCGAATCGGGGGCGAGAGACAAACTGCCGGAGCGCTTATTTAAGTCTTCAAAATGCTGGTCTGCGGTTGATGAAATATATTTAAATAAATCGGCCTTGGCTTGCTGGGTGGTTTCATCAAACATCGGGGAGAAGGTTTTGGTTTGGACGCCGTCGCCCCACCGCACCGCCTGCACTTGGTATTGAACGCCGCTGTTGCTGTTTTCGATTGCGATGCGGCAACGCTTTTCGTAGGGCATGGGCATATAACATACATTGCCGCCGCCGCTGTTTTGAGGATGGTAGACGAACAAGGTTGTGAAAGGCTCGACTTTTTCAGAAAAGAAGTCGCGAACCGGAGCATCAATTCGCGGTTCAGGTTCATCATCAAAATAGACGCGGATCGCGCCGCTCACGTTGCCTGAAAGCCATAAGCGGGTAATGCAGCCCGGGCCTTCGCCGTTGAATAAGACGTTCCATTGTTTGCCGTCGTCTTCAAAGTTTCCTTGAAACACATCGGCGTCAAATAATTCGCCGGTATTATGGCTTGAGGTATATTCCACGGTTTCAGAAGAATACAAAATCGCCATCGCGGCGGGATTAGCCATGCGCTTCATCATGTAAGCAACGTCGCGTAGGTTCGACGCCGCCGCGACTGTAACCGGCGTCTTGACTGGCGCAGCGGCTGCGCCCGGATTATCGGGCGGCGGCGGGCTGCAAGCGCAGAATACGCTTAGAAGAAAACCCAAAATAACGAACGGCGCGACGGACGCCTTAGGCATGTGACGAATAGGATGTGGGATCAGGGACGCCAGATTCATGAAACCCTTTCTTTCGCAATTGGCAGCTGTCGCACAAGCCGCAATGTTCGCCCGCGCTTGTAGGATCATAACAACTGTGCGTGTGTTCATAGGGAACGCCCAACGCATGGCCCCGTTGAACGATCTCGGCTTTGCTCCACTCAATCAATGGCGTATGAAAATGGACCGGACGGCCTTCTACGCCGGTTTTCAGCCCCTGACGCGCCATTTCTGCATACGCTTTCATAAACGCAGGGCGGCAGTCAGGGTAACCGCTATAATCCAGCGCATTCACGCCAATGAATATATGATGGCGTTCGCAGACTTCCGCATGCGCCAACGCAAACGATAAAAAGATGATATTGCGCGCCGGGACATAAGTCACGGGGATGGCGCCCGCCATTTCATCCACCGAGCGCCCTTTGGGGACGTCGATCTCGTCTGTCAGGGCCGAATGCCCGAACTGCCGCAAGTCGATATTCACAATCCGATGGTCGCTAACGCCGTAATGTTGCGCCAAGCGCTCCGCTGCTTCGAGTTCAATCGCATGGCGCTGACCATAGCGAAAACTCAGCGCGGCGCAGTCATACCCCTGGTCGCGGGCAATCGCCAGCGTGGTCGCGGAATCCAACCCGCCGCTTAATAAAACCACCGCCCGTTTTGGTTGCGTTTCATTCATTGGATTTCTTATACGCCTTTCGCATCCGGCGCCCAGATATATTTATGGAGTTGCAGTTGCAATCGCGCTTCAATGCCGTCGTCGAGAATCCACTGCGCCAATTTAACAGAATCGAGCACGCCGAACGACGGCGAAAAATAGATGATATAGTTTCCAAACAGGGCATGGTCATTACAAACGGCGACCGACCAGTCGTAATCTTCACGATTGGCGATGACGAATTTCAACTCGTCCCGTTCAGACAACAATTTTAGGTTGTCCCAATGATTGCGACGCGCCATGCGGCTGGAAGGCGTTTTGACGTCCATAATCTTGATGACTTGCGCCGGGAGGACATCAATCGCAAAGGCGCCGCTGGTTTCGACGAGCACGGTTGCGCCCAGATCAAGCAAGCGCTGGCACAGTTCGGGCGTATTGGGTTCTTCGAGCGGCTCGCCGCCGGTAATTTCGACCAAATCCGCGCCCAGTTGTTGGATTTGAGCAATCACGCTTTCGATTGCCTGTTCAGTCCCTGACTCAAAACTGAGCGCATAACCGGTATCGCAATAGGCGCACCGCAACGAACAGCCCGCTGTACGCACAAACGTGCAGGGACGCCCGGCGTAAGAAGACTCGCCCTGGATGCTGCGGTAGATTTCTGAAATTCTCATTGGTATCGCTCTTTAACTATCTGAAGTCTTCTCAAAAAAGATGCACAGGCGCTCCCAGAGTTGCACCCATGCCAGAATTGGTTTTCAATTTTTAATGAATGTTAATACCATTATCGCAATCATTGTTATTGAGATGGTTTTTAACTTTCACCATTTTGGCGTGTCAGTCAAAGCAAGGCAAGCGTAAGCCCGCTCCCTCGCGTTATGGACGAAAGGACATTATTATAATAGTTTCTGCACCGAATCGGCATCCAAGCGATCTAAATCAAATTGAATAAAAAAGCGAAAATATGAAGTATCACATTCAAACCTTTGGCTGCCAGATGAACGTCTACGATACCGAGTCGCTGGCGGGGCTTTTAAACCGCGCCGGACACGAGTCGACCGAAAATCTCGAAGAAGCCGAAATGATTCTGCTCAACACCTGTTCGATTCGCGAAGGCGCCGAAGAGCGCGTCCGCGGGCGCACCGGGCAACTGAAACAATATAAAGATATCGCCAAACTCAAATACCTGGGCATCTGCGGCTGTATGGCGCAAAAAGAAGGCGAACGCCTGCTCGAAAAAATCCCCTATCTGGATTTGGTGATGGGGCCGGGCGCCATCGGTTCGGTATCGCGGCTGGTGGATGAAATGCAAAGCAGCAAAGGCCCGGTGTTAGACCTGCACGGCCTCGAAGACGACTACGACGAAGTCTTCCCGGTTTCAAATGATGAAGTGGCGTACCCGCGTTTTGTGTCGGTCATGAAAGGCTGCGACAAGAAGTGCACCTTCTGCGTTGTGCCCTTTACGCGCGGACCGGAACGCTCGCGGGCGCCGCATATTATTCTGCAAGAAGTTGAAAACCTGGTCAAAATGGGCCACAAAGAAGTCACCCTGATCGGCCAGACCATCAATGCGTATCAGTGGAACGAAATTGATTTCGCCAAACTGTTAGAGATGGTCGACGCCGTGCCCGGTTTGGAGCGTTTGCGGTTTACCACCTCTCATCCCAAAGACGCAACCCAGCCCATGCTGCGGGCGATGGCGGAACTGCCCAGCCTGTGCGAGCAATTGCACTTGCCGGTGCAATGCGGCTCCAACCGCATCCTGCGCCGCATGAAGCGCTTATATACCAAAGAAGAATATCTCGACATTATCAGCGACTACCGCCGCCGTTTTACGGGGGCCGAGATTCCACCGTCTCTCACCACCGACCTGATTGTCGGCTTTCCCGGCGAGACCGAAGAAGACTTTGAGATGACGCTCGATCTGATGCGCGAAGTGCGCTATGACGCGGCGTTTATGTTTAAATATTCGCCCCGGCGCAGCACCGCTGCGCTCAAACTCGATGGGCAGGTCGATGAATTCACCAAGGCGCGACGGCTCGATAAGTTGATCAAATTACAAAATGAAATCGCCCGCGAACTCAGCGACGCCATGGTCGGCAAGACAGTCGAAGTTATGGTGGAACAAGTTCACCCAGAACCGCAAAAGGGCATGACCTACGGGACCCGGATGCGTACCGGGCGCATCGTCATGCTTCCAAAAGAACACGGCCCGTTTGACATTGGAGATATTGTTGCCGTTACGATTACTTCGGCGGCCTACTTCACGTTATATGGAGACCCCGTCAGTAAACAGGTGAAAACCATTGTGGCGTAAACGGTTTCTTATTTTTGCACTGACCCTGACGTGTCTCGCTTGGCCTGGTTCAAGCATGGCGCAGATGGCGCAGATATTGAATCCCGCCTCGAATGCGCTCGACCCGATTACCCAGCGGGCGCTGGATGAACTCAACCGCCTGACCTTAATGGGCACACCAGAGCAAGTGCAGGAACAATTGCTGCGCGTCATCAACAGTTCAGGCTACATCAAGCCGCTGGCGCGGGTGTTTTATCAGCTGGCGGCGCAAAATGAAGGCGACGCCACCCAAGCAGCGCAACATTATTACAACGTGATTGATAAATGGCCCGAGTCGGCCTGGGCGCAAAAGTCGCTCACCGAACTGGTCCCATTGATTTTGATGAGCGAGGGCGAGATCGGTTCCGCCTATATTCAATCTCTTTGGGAAAAACAAGAACCGCTATTGGCCGAAGCAGACGACGCCATGCAAGTTGGAGAAAATTCGCAAACGCTTCGCGCCGACGTCTTCCTTAATCTGGTGTATCTCGCCAACCAACAAGATCAGAGCGGGCGCCTGGAAGCCTTGTCTCAACACCCTCTCGCCCAACAACCCGCGACCGCCGAAACGGTGGCGTTGGCGCGCGCTTCCTCGTCGATTCATTCGGGGCGTTCTGAGTTGGCGCAAGCGCGCCTGCAAGCCTGGTTGTCAGACTGGCCCCATTCGCCCTTGCGGGCGTATGCTTATGTTTTATTTTATGAGTCGTCCGCTGATCCTGCCAGCAGAGATGAGTCGGTCGTTCGGGTCAGGGAAGATTATGCGGAAACTTTAGAAGCGAAGTTGCTCGAGAGGGTCTTGTCGAGCAGCGGCCGATTTTAAAGTAATACCAAAATACACAACAACATAAAACAGAAGTTGAATTCTGTTAGCCGCCAGCGTTGACCATTTCTTCGACTGGCTCAGGCTTAACCATGTCTATGCCCGCCGTCTCATCGGTGATTGCATCTTCATTGGCTAACTCTCCGGTCTCTGGCCCTGCCTCGGGCTCCTCCGGAGATGAGGTCCCCGGGGGCGAGTCACCGCCGAGTCCACCGCCTAATCCACCACCGCTTAACTGACTGAGCGCTTTCAGCACCGTTGGGAGAAACTCGTTGCGCTTCTTCTTGGCCAAGGTGCTGTTACTTTGCAAGTCGACTTCAATTTCAGGCGTACATTCATACATCACAAATTCAACAAATTTGCCGGATTTCAGTTCGCGGTATTCATCGGGCCTCAGGTCTTTCCCCAACGGAATATCAATAATCCAACCGTGAGATTCTGCGACGGCTTGGTCGATCTGTCGTTCAAACGCGCTGTATTGCTTTCGCTTGTCGATGATGCGGGTCAAATATTCCCGGTCAATGGTGACTTCTTTTCGTTTGCTGGGCGGCAGGGTTTGTAATTCCGCCATACGCTCATCGACTTCTTTACGCGCTTTATAGATATCATCTAACGTGATGGCGATAATCTCCGGCCCATTCAACGAATCCTTATTGGATACGGCGAACACATTAATCAGCGCTTTGAGATGGGCTTGATACATCTTGGTGGTGTAGGTCCGCACCTCATAATTGTCGCCATAAAAAATCACGTCTCGCGGATACACCTTCAACATTGATCGCGCTGACGACGTATTCGATTGTAATTTTCTGACGATGCCCTCACGAAAAGCCGGGCACAGTTCTTTGGTCACCATAAATTGGCGATATTTTTTGTGGTCATACTCAGAGAACGCCATCTTTTCAGTAAATTGCCACGTGAAGAGCAGGCTTTCTGAATTTTCAATTTCATCTGGAGTCAGATTAATTTCTAAATCCTGGAGTTGTTGTTCGATGTTGCTGCGGTAACTCAATGAACTCTTATAATCGTCTTCGAGAGAACGTAAGAGCTTATCGAGAATGATCTGTTGAAGAGCGCGTCCCACAATATGGCTGCGCAATCCTTTATTTTTTTCTAATTGTTGTTTGAGTTCGCTTTTTAATTTAGACAGCCAATAACACCAGCTCTCAAACCCCCGCAAGACAAACGACTCTTGTTCGGTCTTGCCTTCAATTTTCAGCCCCTTCGCAAGCGGGCTAAACATTTGCAGCCCGGCGTGGCGAATAAAGCGTTTAAATTCTATCGACGTAAGTTTTCCCAACGCAGGTGTATTTTCAGGCTCAATCTTCATTTCTTTGAGAAATTTAACGGCTTCTTCTTCAGTCGCAGAAAAGAGACGATCCACTAACAGCCTGATTTGCTGAGAAATTGACCCGGAAATGGTATCCGTCCGTTTAACGACCAGTTCCACCCGTTCCATGATGGATTTATCGTTCATCGATTTCCCTGAAGTATTTTCTTCACATTTCCGCTGAAAGAAATTGAGGTCATCCGGCGACAGCCAAATTCCGGCCTCACGAAACGCTTTTTTGACAATGCGCTCGCCCCAGACCCGGTCGCTGCTGGTTTTCTTCCAGCCCCATTTATAGAAAGGAGAGGTTTTTTCGCCAGACCATTTGTTGGTCAAGCCTAATTCTGCCAATAAGGACTTTTGCTCTCCCCCGCCTGATGAAGAGAACATAACGATCAGCAGAACGAGAAGAATAATGACGATTATGGTGACGGCTGCAATAATCAACATAATGATTCCGGTACTTGAGTTTTTGTCTAATTATATAGAAATAGGCAAAAAACGGGCTAGTTTTATCTGATTACCAACAAAACCTGTAAAAGTATATAAACATTACAGAATCAGTCAATTAAAGGAAGCATTGTCAAAAGCACACTACAACATTCTTTAACAATTACCAGCTATATTATAGCACAATTTGGAAAACAATAATATCAAAATGTGATTTTATCGTTTTGATAATTCTCATAATGATAAAACCTTAACTCGCTTGTTTTCGATTTGCAGGCGGTTCTGGACAAACAAATTGACCGCTTCGGGATAAATTTGCCGCTCAACTTCTTGAACGCGCTCCGCCAAAGTATCAGGCGTATCGTCATCGTAAACCTCAATGGCCCGTTGCAAAATGATTGGCCCGGTGTCGTATTGCCCATCCACAAAATGCACGGTGCAGCCCGTAATTTTCGCGCCGGTTTCAATCACGGCTTCATGGATGTGATGACCATACATGCCTTTTCCACAAAAAGCGGGAATCAACGCGGGATGGACGTTCATAATGCGCCCCGAATAAGATTCACCCGGCCAAAACAACGACATAAAGCCCGCAAACAAGACTAAATCGGGCTGCTCTTCGTTTACGGCGTCTGTTAAAGCCTGGTTATAGTCAGCCCAATCGTTGAACTTTTTGCGTGAAACGACAACGGTTGGGATGTTATGGTTTTGGGCGCGTTGCAGGCCATAGGCGTCGCCCCGGCTGGATATGACCTTGGTAATATGAATGGGCAGGCGCCCGGACTCGCTCAGGTCAATAAAATTTTGCAGGGTGGAGCCGCTGCCTGACAACATCACAACAACGCGTATGGTTGATAATCCAGCGTTCACTCGAAGAGGCTCCTCATCGTAGGCTGATGGTATTGTACCGAAAACCAAACCAAGATTGCAGAAGCAGAAAACAAAAAAAAGAAAACAAGTTGACAAAATTACTTAGCCGCCTTACTATGTGATTAGCCGCCTAATTATAAGGAGGCTTATTAACTTTGTTCGATGGAGCCAGTTGTGTCTGAGCCGATCCTGTTTCGTAAAGTCCCCAATATTGAAGCGCTGCATTCCTGTGCGCAACAACACGCTGACGTTGACCCAGGATTTATCGAAGCGTTTTTGATATTGGTGTATACCTCAAGCGAGTTGCTCAACGCTGGAGTTGAATATTTTCAAGAATATGGAACCTCGCCAGCCCGCTTCGGTTTAATGATGCAACTTAATATGAATAAAGAACACACGCTCAGCCCGTCTGACCTGGCCGAACTGACTGGCGTAACCCGCGCCACCATCACCGGGCTGTTAGACGGCTTAGAGCGAGACGGGTTCATCCAGCGACAACCTGACCCCAATGATAGACGGTCGCAAACCGTCCATCTTACGGAGAAAGCCCAAACCTTTCTCGATGGCTTTTTACCGGGCCACTTCAAGCGCATCCAGGGGTTGATGAGCAATGTATCCGTTAAAGAAAAAAAACAGCTGGTTTCAACGCTAACAAAAATCCTAGACAATCTAACCGTACTTGGCCATAAAAAGCCATGATTCGTTCAATCGAATGTTAAACAGTCAAAACGACAATACAGTGAAAGCAGAATGATTATGCAGAAGCATCTCATCGCAGCCGTGGTTTTACTTTCGCTCACATCGTGCGCGGTACATCAAGTTCATGAAGACGTCCCAGTTTCTTTTATTGTCCCTGATGAATTTCGCGCTGAGGGCGAAGCCGCCGCGCCCGACCGCTGGTGGGAATCGTTTGATGACTCCGCCTTGCAGAATTTGATCGACGAAGGCCTATCGAAAAACTTGACTCTGAGGCAAGCCTGGGCGCGGTTGGCGCAAGCGCGCGCCATCTGGACGCAGGCGTCAACGGAGCTGTTCCCCCAGGCGACGCTTGACCTGGGCGCCACCCGTTTTCGCAATGAGGTTGGCAACGCAGCCAACGTCAGCGGCAATTACTCGGCCTCGATCATTACTTCGTATGAAGTGGATTTATGGAAGCGCATTGATTCGCAGCAACGGGCCGCCGAACTCGACATCCAGGCCAGCCGGTCGGACATCGAAGCCACGGCGCTGTCGCTTAGCGCCAGCATTGCTTCGGTGTGGTATTCCATCATCGAACAACAAGCGAAACTCACACTGCTTAATGAGCAGATTGAAGTCAGCAAGACGTTTCTTGAACTGATCGAATTGCGTTTCAGCCAGGGCCGCACCAGCGCGGTTGAAGTGTACCAGCAACGCGCTCAACTCGCCGCGATTGATGTTGAAGTTCCAGGCGCGGAGTCGCTGTTGCGCGTCTATGAAAACCAGTTGGCGGTGTTGTTGGGCGAACCGCCGATGCGTTTCACCGTTGACGAACCGAAAGCGTTTCCTGAATTAGATGCGCCGCCCGCAGCCGGGGCGCCCGCAGCGCTGCTATTACGGCGGCCTGACATTCGCGCCGCGCTCACGCGGGTGTATGCGGCGGATTATCGCATTGGCGCCGCCATCGCCGATCAATACCCCGCACTGCGTTTGTCGGCGCAGTCGGAATTTCGTAACAATGATCTCGCGGACTTGTTTCAAAACTGGCTGTTGAATCTCGCCAGCAATCTGACCACACCCATTCTCGACGGCGGGCGCCGCAAGGCCGAAATCGAACGCACCCGCGCGGTGAAAGACGAACGCATCGCGGCGTTTGAACAATCCATGCTGATCGCGTTTCAGGAAGTAGAAAACGCCTGGACGCAGGAAGACCGCCAGCGGGAATTGATCAAGCGGCTCCAACATGAATTAGAGCAAGACCGCAGCGCGTTTGAAGAATCACGCAACCGCTTCCGCCAGGGCATCGGCGAATATCTGTCCGTACTGACTTCGCTGCAATCCATGCAACGCGTCGAGCGCACTTTGATTTCCGCGCAACGAAATTTGATTGGTTTTCGTATTGACCTATACGCCGCATTGGGCGGCGATTGGATGTCTGAACTACAACCGCCTGACCCTGCGGCGCGGCCCGATAACGAGGAGAATGATTCATGATTCGGATTATACGGACCTTCATTCATATCTTAACTCCACTGGTGGTGATCGCGGTCGGCGCTGCGGTTGCTTATTGGTTAATTACCCATCGGCCTCACGCTCAAAAAACACTGGTTGAACCACCGCCCACGTTAGTAGACGTTTTCACCGCCCATCCCTCGGATGAAACAGTCGTCATCGAAGTTTCGGGAACCGTCATCCCCGCGCAAGAAGTTGACCTTCGTCCGCAGGTTACCGGAAAGATCATCGAACAAAGCAGCGAGTTGATGCCGGGGGGGCGCTTCCGTAAAGACGACGTAATGTTGCGCATCGAACCAGAGGATTATGAGTACATCATCGAGCAACAAAAAGCGCGGGTCGAACTAGCGCAGTTAAACCTGCTCGAAGAACAAGGCCGTCAAACCATCGCAGAGCGCGAATGGAAACTACTCGGCAATGACGTTCCGCAAGACGACGTTGGCCGCGACCTGGCGTTGCGCAAGCCGCACATCAAAAACGCCAAAGCGGCGCTGTTGTCGGCGCAGAGCAGCCTGAACGACGCCAAACTGCAACTGAAGCGAACGGTGATCCGGGCGCCGTTTAATGCGTTTGTGAAAAATGAATTCGTCGACATCGGGCAATTGGCAAATTCACAAACCCGAATCGCAACCCTCATCGGCACCGATGAAGTCTGGGTCGAGGCGTCGGTCCCGGTCACCTATTTGCCTTGGATCAAACTGCCGGAACGGGACGGCAGCGGTTCAACCGTCACCGTCGTTCATGACGCGGGCGCCCTGCGCGCCAGTTGGCAAGGGCGCGTGATTCGCCTCATGGGCGCACTGTCTGAAGTTGGTCGTACCGCGAAAGTATTAATCTCCGTGAATGATCCGCTCAACTTAGCGCCGGACGCCGACAACGAAAAAATGCCGCTGCTTGTTGATACCTACGTGCAAATACAAATTGAAGGCAAACAAACGCAGAATGTATTCGCGCTTCCAGAAATTGCCATTCGCCAAGACGACCAGGGCGGTGACAGCGTATGGGTGATGGACGCCAACAATCGTCTTTCGATTCGCAAAATCCACATTCTGCTGAAACAAGAAAAATACAACCTTGTCCGCGAAGGGCTGCAAGACGGCGACCGCATTATCATCAGCCGTTTAGGGACGCCGTTGCCGGGAATGAAACTGCGTACGCAAGAGATGAAACTGGAAGGCGACGCGCCGCCCATTGCGGACGTGAACCAAGACGTTGACGCGCAGGAGGCAGGCCAATGACTTCGTCTCTCCCCAAAGGCCCCATCGCCTGGATGGCGCGTAACGCCGTCGCGTCCAATTTGCTGATGATCTGTTTGCTGGTCGGCGGCGTGTTGTTCGCGTTCAACGTCAAGCAGGAAGTCATGCCCGAGTTTCAACTGGACTTGATTTTGGTGCAGGTCGCGTATCCCGGCGCCAGCCCGTCGGAAGTAGAGAAAGGCATCATCCAAGCGCTCGAAGAAGAAGTGCGTGGGCTCGACGGCATCAAAGAAGTCACATCGACAGCCAACGAAGGCATGGGTTCGGTCGTCATTGAATTGATGCTGGGCGTCAACAGCAACAAAGCGCTGCAAGACGTGAAAGTCGCCGTCGACAGCATCCAGTCTTTCCCGCAGGACGCCGAGCGCCCCATCGTCAGTTTGCTCACCACGCGCTCAGAAGTGATTTCGCTGGTGTTGTATGGCGACGTCGAAGAATACGTCCTGCGCGATCTGGCGGATGACGTTCGCGAACGCTTGCTGAATTTCCCCAACATTACTCAGGTTGATTTATCGGGCGTACGTCCACGCGAAATCAGCATTGAAGTCCCGCAGGAAAAGCTGCGCGCTTATAACTTGACCTTGGATGAAATCGCCCAGCGGGTGAGGATGCACGCAGTCGAAATTCCCGCAGGCGGCGTTAAAGCGGAAGGCGGCGAGATTTTATTGCGCACCATGGAGCGGCGCGATTACGGGTCTCAGTTTAATAACGTCCCCGTCATCAGCCGTCCCGACGGAACGCAAGTCTTACTCGGCGACATAGCGACCATCATCGACGGCTTTCGTGAAACCGATCAGGCTACGTATTTTGACGGCAAACCCGCCGTGCGGTTGGTGGTATTTCGTTTAGGCAATCAACGCCCGGTTGAAATTGCCAAAGCAGTCATGAATTTCGTCGAAGAGTTAAAAGTCGAGTTGCCGCCGGGCGTTGGCGTTGCGACCTGGATTGACGTGTCGGAACTCTTTTCTGACCGCATCAGTCTCTTGATGCGCAACGCAGGCCTCGGGCTGGCGCTGGTGTTGATCGTCCTGGGCATGTTCCTCGAAATCCGGCTGGCGTTTTGGGTCATGATGGGCATTCCCATTTCCGTGTTGGGATCATTTTTGTTGTTCCCCAATACCGGGGCGTCGATCAACATGATTTCGCTGTTCGCGTTTATCGTCACGCTGGGAATCATCGTCGATGACGCCATTGTCGTTGGCGAAAACATCTATGAATACCGACAGCGCGGCATGGGCTATTTAGAGGCCGCCGTCCGCGGGGCCAAAGCCGTCGCGATGCCGGTGACCTTTGCGGTGTTATCTAATGTCGCGGCGTTCATGCCGCTGCTATTTGTACCCGGTATTATGGGCAAATTTTTTCGGGTGATTCCGATTATCGTCATTTCGGTTTTCATCTTTTCATTGATAGAATCGCTGTTCGTCTTGCCCGCCCACCTGGCCCATCAAAAGCCCGTCGAAAACCGCAGTCGGATTGAGCAGTGGATTTTCCGCCAGCAGCAGCGCTTCGCCAACGCATTGAACTGGTTCATCCAAACCGTCTATGCGCCGGTAATGCGCACCGCTGTGCGTTACCGATATATCACGCTGTCTTGCGGCGCCGCGATGTTAATTATTTCTGCGGCGACGGTGGCGGGCGGACACGTCAGTTTTGTGTTTTTCCCCAAGGTCGACACGGACGTGGTGTCGGTCACGGGCGAGTTTCCCTTTGGCACCTCTGTCGAAGAAAGCCGCACCTTCCAGGCCGAGATCGTGCGCGCAGCAAAGGAAGTTTTAGCGCGACACGGCGGCGACTCGATCACGCGCGGCGTGTTGACCTTTCTCGCCAACGGCGGACAAGCGCGGGAAGGCCGCAATTCGGGCAGCCATTTATCTACCGTCGAAGTGTATATGGTTCCCAGCGATAAACGCCCGATCACCGCGAACCAGTTTGCCAAAGAATGGCGCGAAGCAATCGAACAGCCGCCGGGGTTGGAATCGCTGACGTTTACCTACAGCACCGGCCCGACAGGCGGTTCGGCGGATATTGATATTCAACTGGCGCACCCCGATATTCAAACCCTGGAAGACGCAGCCGCCGAACTGGCGATTGGAATGCGCGACTACACCGGCGTCACCGACATCAACGACGGCTTTTCAGAAGGCAAGCCGCAATACGATCTGCAACTCAAAGATGAAGCCCGCAGCCTGGGCGTAACCGCCGCCGACCTGGCCGCCCAGTTGCGCAGCGCGTTTTATGGCGCGCGCGCGTTTCGCCAACAACGGGAACGCGACGAAATCTGGGTGATGGTGCGCCTGCCGGAAGAAGAACGCAGCTCGATTTTTGATATCGAAAATTACTTGATCCGTACGCCGGGCGGCGGCGAGATTCCCCTGAAAGAAGCGGCGGTGGTCACGCGCGGCCGGTCGTATACGTCGATCAAGCGGGTGGACGGCAACCGCGTCGTCAACATAACCGCTGACTGTACGCCGGGGCTTGCCAACCCCAGCCAGGTGTTATCAGACATCGAAGCCAATGTACTGCCGGGCGTACTGGCGAAATATCAGGGGCTTGGCTATTCGCTCGAAGGCCAACAGGCTGAACAACGCGAAACCATGGGCGGCTTAATGATCGGCTTTCTCTTCGCCCAGTTGGCGATTTTCTCGATGCTGGCGATTCCGTTCCGCAGTTACATTCAGCCTATCATCGTCATGTCGGCGATTCCCTTCGGCATCATCGGCGCGATTGGGGGGCACTTGATTATGGGTTACGACATGAGCATCGTCAGTATGTTTGGGTTGGTCGCATTGACCGGGGTCGTCGTCAATGACTCGCTGGTCATGGTTGACGCCGCTAACCGCCGCCGTTGGCAAGAAGGCATGACGCCGTACGACGCTATCACATCCGCCTCGATGCGCCGCTTTCGCCCGATCTTGCTCACCTCGCTCACCACCTTCTTCGGCCTGTCGCCGATGATTTTAGAGACCTCGGTGCAAGCGCGCTTTTTGATTCCGATGGCGATTTCGCTGGGATTTGGCATCATGTTTTCGACGCTGATCATTTTGTTTTTAGTGCCATCGCTATATATGATTGTTGAAGACGTCAAGTATCTGTATGGATTTGAAGAAGACAAAGCGCTGCACGAATATGACGCAGAGCCGGAGCCAGTCGAAGTTTGATCTTGCGGGAATGAATTTTGGTTACAACCCAATAACGCCGGAGCCTATCATTGGACGCTCCGGCGTTTTTTTGTTTTTGATTATGACCGGGAGGGGCTGATGAGGCGAATATCAGATGCTTGGTAGGAACCCTCTTTATTGCCTGTTTCAATCGTGAATTCAAAAATGAAATGCCGGCTCGGCAAGTCATTCAATGAAACTTCATTGGGGAGTTTTGATTCATGAAAAAATACGGTGGTATAGCCTTCCTTGCGGTTCATGTCTGGGTGAATTTCTTTCACAAAGCGGAACCAGCCGTAATTCTCTTTGACGGAATAACAAACGCCCCGCACCCGGGAGCCAAGCTGTCCCCAACGGGAAACCCCCGCATCCTCAAACGGCAACAGCCCCGGAATTAAAAAACCCGAAAAATAGATGTCCGCCTCGTTACGCAATTCGGTTGAGATATTATCAAAGGCCAACACTTCCACCCGGCAGCCATTGTTTTGCAAGGCTTTTACCACGCGTACGAAGTCGCCGTCGCCAGTGACCAGCAAGACGCGGTCGAGGTTTTTTGATTGCAAGAGCGCATCAACCGCCAGGTCGAGGTCAGCATTGGCCTTGCCGTAGCGATTGCCTTGTTCATCGGTATACCACTTCACTTCCTTGCGAATGACCTTGTAGCCAAAGTCTTGCAACGCCGAGAAAAAATTCTGCTGCGACTTGCGGTACGGGTAATCCGTATCCGCGCGGGTGCGGTCGTAAGCGACATACGCATTCAACCGCACCGGGATAGAATTGTCGCGGCAGGCAAAGTTGCGCAGTACATCGAATTGAATTCCGTAGCCGCCGTTGCGTGAAATATTGGCAACGTCTACATACACGCCAATTTTAATATTGTTGAATAATTCTGAAATCATAATTTTTTTTATCCGCTTTCGCTGAGCAATAATAATGATTAAATGTATGTTCAATTCAACCTGACAGGATACATCAATTCTAACAAAAAACTGGGCGGTGAGCGAAAGATAGGTTAAGCAGCAGAGATATCAACTTTTTTAACTTTCTTGAGATTGACTTGTTTTCGCGCATGCCAAAGGTCATATTGGCTTTGCATCGCCAGCCAACTTTCTGGAGAGCGGCCAAATGCTTTCGATAAACGCAACGCCATTTCAGGCGAAAGATTGCTCTCGCCGTTCAAAACCCGGTTTAGCGTTGAAGGCGAAACGCCCAGGCTCTCAGCCGCTTTGCGTACACTGATCTCAAACGGCGTGATATAAATCTCCCGGATAAACTCACCCGGATGTGGTGGGTTGTGCATACTCATTAGTGATAATCCTCATAATTTACGATGTACGCATTGCCATCGCGAAATTCAAATGTGATTCTCCAATTCCCGCTAACCGAAATCGACCAAAGTCCTTTCCGTTGTCCTTTCAGCGAGTGAAGCCGAAATCCAGGAATATCCATATCTTCAATATTCACCGCCGTATCCAACGCTGCCAGTTGCAGCCGTAATCGTTTTGCATGGAAATGCTGAACGCCCGCCGCGCTTCCCGTTTCGTAAAATTTTTGCAATCCCTTATGTTTGAATGATTTGATCATCGCCCAGACTATAGCATGTTGCGCAACACGCAACAATCGTTATTTTTATAATGAATAACCCCGCCGCAAGCAGCGGGGTATCAAATCAAGTATTTAGAATTCATCTCAAGAATACTTGATCTTCGCTTCGTGTGGCATGTGTACAACTCTGCTCGCTTCAGTGCGGGCTTTCAGGCCCTTATGCACAGGCGCTCCCAGAGTTGCACCCATGCCTGATTGGTTCGTCAATTTTTAATATGCCCGAATATGTTTTCTCAAACAAAATTA
>JAVCCE010000024.1 GCA_030765645.1 Candidatus Hinthialibacter antarcticus
ACAGGCGCTCCCAGAGTTGCACCCATGCCTGATTTGGTTTGTCAATTTTTGATGCGCCGGGATACGTTTTCGTAATCAAAATCATGACCATCCATCAATGCAAGTACTCACTTACCGGATGAACCTTTTTTGTTATAGTAAAAACCAATTGGTATTGACCATCGTTAAATAACTGTTGTTCTATGTTTGTATTCGCTTGAAAAAGGAGATTTCTGATGAACCGACATCATTTTGCGTACATTGTTGTATTTGTATTAACGGTTGTTTGTTTGCCGCTGACGGCCCGGGTCGGTTTTGCGGCGGAGACGCTGGCGTCTCGCCCCGTCGAAACGTTTGTGTTTAAAAATGGATATAGCCTGGCGGCGATTGAAGTCGACTTTCCGACCAAAATCGGCGTGTATCAAGTTACTCCGTTGCCTGACTCGGCGCTGGGCAGTTTTTGGCTCACTTGGCCTGAGGGAACGGAAATTAAAAACGTCAAAGCAACGGTAGCCGAAACGGAAACCGATGTTGACGCCGCCAGCATCGCAGAATTGCTTGAAGCCAACATCGGCGCCAGCGTTCAAGTGGCGGATGAAGACACCTGGTATAAGGGCGTAATCGTTTCTGTTCCTAAACGCAGCGAGGGTCCGATCATTTACCCGCAAGATGACAAAACCATTCCAGCGCCAAACCCCGATGAGCGCGGCGACGTGGTCATTCTGAAAGACGGCGCTCAGCGCTTTGTCTTGAATATTCGCTCAATTAATAAAATCCGTTTTTTAGACGACGAAGCGGGAATGAAACTCAAACGGCTTTCGCGGCAAAATGTGATTGAGTTTGAAGTGACGAAGACCTTCAGCGAGCTGGGAAAGCATTTGCAAATTCAATATCTGGCGAACGGATTGTCATGGTCGCCAAGTTATGTGGTTGACATCACCAATGAAGGCAAAGCGTTGATTTCCGCGAAGGCTGTTCTGGTCAATGATTTGATTGGGTTGGATGATACCCGCGCGGAACTGGTGACGGGGTATCCGCATCTGGCGTATGCCGACAAGAGCAGCCACTTTACGCTGACGCCCTTACAGCAACTCATGCAGCAAATTCAAGCGGGAAGCGGCGTGCAAGAACGCTTTGCCTATGACACTGTAAGCAATAATTCCAGATCGTTTGGGTATGCAATGGCAAAAGCGCCGTCGATGCCCTCACAGACGCTTGAAGGCGAGGCGGAAGAAGATTTGTTTTTCTATCCAATTGAAAACGTCACATTGAAAAAAGGCGAGCGCGGCTATTATCCGCTCTTCGCCGCTGAAGCGCCTTATCAACATTTATATACAGTGGCGCTGCCGGATGCGATTCAGCCTGAGGTTTATTTGCGCAATCGCGGCGGGATGCCGGAAGCGCCCGACCCGGTGGTTTGGCATACGCTCAAACTCGTAAATGAATCGAACTCGCCATGGACGACAGCGCCCGCGATGACGATGAAAAATGGTCGGATACTGGGTCAAGACGCCATCCGCTACACGCCGCGCGGGGCGACGATTGATTTGAAAATCACGCAGGCGGTCTCGGTGAAAGCGGAACATAACGAATATGAGATTGAACGCGATCCGAACCCGTTCCAGATTGGGACGGTGAGTTACGCCAAAATTCGCGTCAAAGGCGAAGTGGTTGTGACCAATTTCAAAGATGAAGCCATCGAATTAGAAGTAGAAAAAATCGTGACTGGCGAAGTGGTTGAGGTTGAAGGCGGGCCGAAGGTCAAAAAACTTGTCAAAGGCCTGCAAAATGTGAATCCCCAAACACAATTGACCTGGGAACAGACGGTGGAACCGGGCGTCGATAATGCGTTGCGGATTGAGTACACTTATTCCGTTTATGTGCGGATGTAATCGAGCCTGTGTCATTGACTAAAGGGGTGGCGAGCCAAGGCGTCGCGAAATGAAGGCAGCCCTTGATGCAACGAATCAAAAATATCAGCCCTGTAGGGGCGCAACGTGTTGCGCCCGAATCCCCCCTGACGCTTTCAGCGCCGGCCCCCCCCTTAAAAAGGGGGGCTAAAAGTTTTAAGCCAATGACATTGGCTTTTTGAGGGGGGAGCAGCGATAGAAATATCTATGATCATTCGATCCGCACAGAATTAGAGCAACAAAAATAACAACCCTCATCCTCACCTTCTCCCAGAGGGAGAAGGGATCACATTTCTCGTTTTAGGACGCGTACGCCTGGATGAGTTCTGATGTGCGCTGGCGGGCTTCGGCGTCTGCGATGTGGATGTCTTCCAGTGTGTAATCCAAAGCCGGTTTGTGTTTGTTCATGCTGGCTTCCAACAAACGGGGAATCGCGCCGAATGGGATGCGTTCGTTTAGAAACGCATCCACCACTTCCTCATTGGCGACGGACAAATACGCCGGCATGGTGCCGCCGATGCGGGCGGCTTCATAACACAAGCGCAGGCAGGGGAAACTGTCCATATCCGGCGGGAAGAAGGTCAGGTTGGGCGTATCGAGCAGGTTGAGTTTTCGTCCGGTGCGTTCGATGCGCTCCGGGTAGGACAGCGCGTATTGAATGGGCGTACGCATGTCGGCGTCGCCCAGTTGCGCCATGATGGAGCCATCGAAAAATTCGACCATCGAATGGATGATCGACTGAGGGTGCACCACCACGTCGATGCAGTCGAGCGGTTGGTTGAACAGATGGTGGGCTTCGATGACTTCGAGGCCTTTATTAAATAGCGTGGCCGAATCAATGGTGATTTTCGCCCCCATGTCCCAGGTGGGGTGGTTGAGGGCTTCTTCGACTTTCACATTCTCGAACTGATCCGGCGTCTGGCCGCGAAACGGGCCGCCGGACGCCGTGAGGATGATTTTTAACACTTCGCTGTGGTCGCCGCACTGCAAGCATTGCCAGATGGCGCTGTGTTCGCTGTCGATGGGGATGATCGGCGAATTGCTGTCGCGGGCGACTTTCATTAACAGGTCGCCTGCCATCGCGAGCACCTCTTTGTTGGCCAGGGCGATCTGCATTCCCTCGCTGGCGGCCTCGAAGGTCGGCTTGAAGCCCGCCGCGCCAACGGTGGCGATGACGGCGGTGTCTGCGTCGCAGGCTTGGGCTATTTCGCAAAACGAATTCGGGCCATACAGGAACTCGGTTTTTTGCGGCAGGGTATCTTGGGGGTATTCTTTGGCGGCGTCTTCATCCGATACGGCGGCCCATTTGGGTTTGAATTCTGTAATTTGCTCTTGTAGTAGGGTCGTATTCCGCCTGGTGGCGATTCCGGCTATTTCAAATTTGTCCGTGTGGTTTCGTACGACATCCAACACTTGTTGCCCAATCGAACCTGTCGAACCTAATAATAATAACCGTTTCATGCGGTAAAATTTATCCCCATTTGTTTGTGTTGTTTATTAAAGAGTATAGGAAAAGCGTACTTAAACAAATCCTTCTGAAACAAGCAAGTCGCAAGATATTGTTTCAAGAGCTGTAAATCAATTACTCGATAAACATCTGTTCAATCGACCTGCGATGAAAATTCGCGAATTTTATTTAAGGGTGCACAATATATTGTGATTGCGCATTGGGGGCGGCTCAGCATGTTGGGGGTCGCAGTGGCCGAAGTCTTGACTGGCATAACCCATACACATATAATAGGTTAGTTACGCTTGGGCGATATAATTTCATTTCTTGCCCATCACCCGCACGTTAATTTTTAATCAGGGTTTGAGGAACTGTTCATGGCAAAAGATAAGCAGCCTTCCAATGCAAATTATGATGAGAGCAATATTGTTGTTCTCGAGGGACTTCAAGCCGTCCGTAAGCGTCCCGCGATGTACATCGGCAGCACCAGCACTGACGGCCTTCATCACCTCGTCTATGAAGTTGTAGACAACTCGATTGATGAAGCCGGCGCCGGGCATGGCTCAACGATTGACGTAACCATTCACTATGACAATTCGATCACGGTTGCCGACGAAGGGCGCGGCATCCCTGTGGGGCAACATAAAAACTATCCCGATAAATCCGCGATGGAAGTTGTTTTGACCGTGCTTCACGCGGGCGGCAAGTTTGATAATAACTCCTATAAGACGTCTGGTGGTTTGCACGGCGTGGGTATCTCCGTTGTGAATGCGCTGTCTGAATCATTGGTCGCTGAAGTAAAACGCGCCGGTGAAATCCATTATCAAAAATTTGAACGCGGGTTGCCGGTTGGGCCAATCGAAGTGATTGGCAAAACCAAAGACACCGGGACGAAAATTCTCTTTAAGCCAGACACGAAAATATTTGAAGAGACAGTCTTTTCGTATGATGTGTTGGCGACCCGCTTGCGTGAATTGGCGTTCTTAAACCGGGGCGTCACTATCAACCTGACCGATGAGCGCGAAGAAGACAAAAAAGCCGTTTTCCATTTTGAGGGCGGCATTAACGAGTTTGTGAAGTACCTCAACAAAAGCAAGAACATCATTAACCCCGACCCTATTTATTTTTGTAAAGAACGCGAAATTAAAGTTGTTGACGGCCCGAACGAATCGGTCGCCGTCGAAATTTCGATGCAGTATAACGATAGTTACCAGGAAAACATTTTCTCATTTGCCAACAACATTAATACCCGCGAAGGCGGGACCCACCTGATCGGGTTTCGCAGCGCTCTCACGCGTACGACCAACGATTACATCAAGCGCAACGATCTGATTAAGAAAAGCAAGAACGAAATATCCATCACCGGCGAAGATTTGCGCGAAGGATTGACTTGCGTTATTTCGGTCAAGATTTCAAACCCGCAGTTCGAGGGCCAAACCAAAACCAAATTGGGCAACAGCGAAGTCAAAGGCTTGGTCGAGTCGATTGTGAATGAAGGGTTGTCGGAGTTTTTTGAAGAGAACCCTTCGGTCGCGAAGAAGATCGCCAATAAAGTCATCAGCGCGGCCCAAGCGCGCGACGCGGCCCGTAATGCGCGCAACCTGGCGCGGCGTAAAAATATTTTAGACGGCGGCGGGCTGCCGGGCAAATTGGCGGATTGCTCAGAAAAACAGCCGGAATTATGCGAAATATTCATGGTGGAAGGCGACTCAGCCGGCGGGTCGGCCAAGCAAGGCCGCAACCGTCGCTTCCAGGCGATTCTTCCGCTCAAAGGTAAAATTCTCAACGTCGAAAAAGCGCGCTTGGACAAGGTGCTTGCGAATGAGGAAATCCAAACGATTATCACCGCTATTGGCGCGAACGTGGGCGAGGCGGATTTTGACTTGAGCAAATGCCGCTACCACAAGATGATTATTATGACCGATGCGGACGTCGACGGCGCCCACATTCGGACGTTATTGTTGACGTTCTTCTTCCGTCAGATGCCGCAACTAATCGAGTCAGGCCGCATCTATATCGCGCAGCCGCCGCTCTACCGCATCAAAAAAGGGAAAAAAGAACAGTACATTGATACGGACCGCGATTTAGAACTCTATCTGATGCAATTGGGTATTGACAGCGTCGAGTGTTTCCCCATTCGCGACGGCGAAGAACAAAAAGCCATGCCGCCCGCGCAATTTAAAGAACTGTTGACTGGCATCCAACAACTCGACCGCTTTGACAAGCGCTTGCGGCGCCGCGGATTGTCGCTTCATCATCTGTTGCAAGCCCGCGCAGACAATAAAAACACCTTGCCGCTCTACCGAATCGAACATGAGGGCAAGGCGGAATACGCGTTCTCGGAAAAAGAATACGCGCAGATTATCGCGCGCTATCAGGTCGCTGAAGAACCTGGCGCCGAAGAAAAACCGCAACCCGAAAAACCGGAGTTTCATGCGACTGAGTTTTTTGAAGCAGGCGAACTTGAAGCCATTATCAAGAAGATTGAAAAATCCGGCATTGACCTTTTGCTCCATTGGCCGCAGTTAGAAGAAGTAAACGGCAATGGGCGTAAACATGGGAAAAACAACGGCAAAGAAGACGAAGACGAAGATGCGGTTCCGCCCATCTACCGGATGGAAGACAAAGCCAACCAAGAGGCGAGCCAATATTTGACTGATGTCTTGCACTTTGTCCGCCAAGCGGGCGGGCGTGGTATCGACGTGCAGCGTTACAAGGGATTGGGTGAAATGAACCCGGACCAATTGTGGAACACCACCATGGACCCGGAAACACGCACCATCTTGCGCGTGAACATGGATGACGCCGTTGAAGCAGAAGAAATCTTTACGATCTTGATGGGCGACGCGGTCGAACCTCGACGCAATTTTATTCAAGAACACGCGCCAGAAGTTGCATTCATCGACATCTAGAGTGGATTTTAGAATGGTACGCATCGTTAAAAATCTGGAGAGCATTTCATCATACGCCGCAGCATGAGCCGGCCTCTTACTTTATTCCTTTTGGCAACGACTATCGCGGCGTGGGTATGCGGCAACGCATTTTCCGCGCCGCTGACTCATTTGCAGAAGTTGCTGGATGAGTTTCCCGACCGTCAAGCGCAGTGTTTGCGCGAAGTCGCTGAGTCAAACAACGCTCCACTTTTTCTACGTGGCGCCGCGAAACTGTTTCTCGGCGAGCCCACCGAAGACTCGCTTGCTTCTCTCACTGCCGTCTCAGGCGACCAATTAAGCATGATGGATGCCACCGTTATGCTGCGAATTTTGTTGGTTGAAGACTACGCCGAATCGGTTCCCGACAATGTACGCGCCATCCTCGAAGCAAACCTGATCGAGTTTTTTCAGAAACGCGAAGATGTGCTTCTGAACGAACTGGATGTGCGCGAGCCGGAAAGCCGCTTCGTCCTGCGCCACACGCTGAGGTTGTTGTGGGCGCAATATGCAAAGTCGCGTGAAGTGGTTTTTTCGCTGGCGGGCGAACAAGATGCGGCGGCGGCTTATCAAGCGTCTCTCGGTCAAATGCGTGAATGGCTGGCGCAGCGGTTGCAATACGGTTTGGTTGATCGTGGTTCGGCGTATCGAAACCGAACGCTCTCTTGCTTATTATTATTGTATGATGCGACGGAAGTTGATGAGTTGCGCAGGCAAGTGGAAGTGTGTCTCGACGGCGCCGCAGCAGACTGGGCGCAGGAATCGCTTGATGGGGTGTGGGGAGGCGCGCGGTTGCGCTCGCTGGAGTCGATTTCCCCTCTGCCAGGCGACCGCGCCGGATTTATCTGGTTCGGTTCCAAACAGCGCGACCTGTCGGGCGTGGCGGACCCTGCTGCTTTACATTTGAGTGCAAGCCAATACCGGCCTCCAGCGGCGGTGATTCGCATCGGCGCCGAGCGTGAGGAGCGCGCGGCCTATGAGGTCAAGACGCGTTACTTTGAATCCCCACAAGGCGATCATCAGGAAGGCCGAAAATATGCCTATGTTGATCCTGATTTCATACTCGGTTCATTCGTTTTGCGAGACGAAGCCGTCCCCTGGCAGTCGCGCCCCTGGGAACTGACATTGTGGGACGGCGACAGCGCGGAAAATCGCATTTTCGCCTTTGCCGGGCGGCAGTTTTTTAGCGGCGCCCGCCCGCCGTACGACGCCGGGTATGACCAGTGGAACGCCAGCGTTTATCAATACAAAAATGTGTTGTTCTCTACATTTCATCGCAGCGACTATCATCAACCGGGGAAACAAAAACTCGACCGTCGTTATCAGAAACAACCCGTGAGGATATGGATCGACCGCAGCCTGCAGCCGGTTGAATTTAAAGACGGCTGGTGGTTCGCCCGCTTGGGCGGCGTCTATTTGGCGTTTCGGCCCATTCAGGGTCTCAGCTATTGGTGGCGCGATATCGAAACTGAATCCGGCGAAGGCGCCTCGATTCTTGCGTTGCAAGACCTGGATTCGCCCTTCTTGCTTGAAGTCGAACAAGCCGAACGCTTTCTCTCGTATGAGCGCTTTCAACAGCAAGTGGTTGATGCGCCATACATCGTTGAACACAATTCGGTTACGTTCGTTTCGCGAAAAGGCGATGTGTTCTTGTTTCCATTGGACGGCGGCGAATTTCTGGTGAACGGCTATGAAGTCGACCCCTGGGATGACAATGACTATCAACTCTACGGCGGGCGCTTTGTTACTGCTGAACCCGGGCCGCATTCATTCAAGGCCGAGTGGAAGCCTTTTGGCGTTTTGATTGATCGCAGCGATCCGTTTTTACCGGTCCGGATTTTGAAGCCGGACCCGCAGGGCGCCGATTGGATGAAGCAAGAGGTTTCGTTTCCGTATCGCCCCCGGTGATTCGCCGTAAGCGGCTATAATAAAACTTTGATCTTGACGCAATGGTGGAAGCGACTGATATGACATTGACGACTGACATCAAACACCAAGGCTCTTGGGTGCGGGTCGGCGCCGCGCAGATGAACACCACCGTCGGCGACATTGACGGAAATGTAGCCATTATGCGCCAATGGATTCAGCGCGCGCGTAAACAGGGCGTCCAGGTTTTAGTGTTTCCTGAACTGTCTATCTGCGGGTATCCGCCCAAAGACTTGTTGCTCAAGACGCAATTTATTGAAGAACAACGGCAAGCGCTCGAAACGCTGGTTCCTGAAACCAAGGGCATGTTCGTCGTAGTCGGGCTGGTGGTCCGCGAACGCGATTCATACAACGCCGCCGCCGTGATGCACGATGGAAAGTTGCTCGGCATCGCCCGAAAAGTGGGGTTGCCGAACTATCGCGTGTTTGATGAGAAACGCTATTTTCAACGCGGCGAGTTTCTCTCGGCGTTTCATACTGATATCGCCGATGTCGGCGTGTTGATTTGCGAAGACGTTTGGCACCCGGAAATCGTGTCGCAAATCGCCGCCAGCGGCGTCGAACTCATCGTCTGCGTGTCGGCGTCTCCCTTCAGCGTGGGGCGCTCGCGCGAACGCGAAACCATGATTCAATGCCGTTGCCAAGACCATTCGGTCGGTTTTGTTTTTTGCAATTTAGTCGGCGGGCAAGACGAACTCATCTTCGACGGCAATAGCCTGATCGCTGCGCCCAGCGGGCGCATGTTGTCGCGAGGTAAATCGTTTGAAGAAGACTTGGTCGTCGCGGACATTCAATTTGAAGAAATACACCGCAACCGCTTGGCTGCTCCGATTCAGCGCGATATCGCGCCCGGTGAACCGTTGTCGCGCGAGGCGGTGCGGCTGACGGTGTCGGACGGGGAAACCCAATCGTTCGAGCGCACCGTCAAGCCGCCGTCAGACGCCAACCCCTTTTTGTACGCCGCCGGGCAAAAGTTCAACCCGGTCGAAGACGCTTACAATGCGTTGGTATTGGGCGTGGGGGATTACGTTCGCAAAAACGGATTTAAGTCGGTTGTGATTGGATTAAGCGGCGGCATCGACTCGGCGCTGACCGCGACCATCGCAGTGGATGCGCTCGGGGCGGACAACGTGGTCGGGGTTTCGATGCCCAGCCGTTATTCGTCGGGGCATAGCAAGTCGGACGCGGAAGACCTGGCCAAAAATCTGGGCATTGAATATAAACAGTTCGCCATCGAAACACTGTTTCAGACATACCTGGAATTATTTGAAGACGAATTCAAAGAAACAAAGCCTGACATTACCGAAGAGAACTTACAGGCGCGTATTCGCGGCGCATTGCTCATGGCGCTCTCGAATAAATTTGGGCACTTGGTTTTGGCAACAGGCAACAAATCCGAACTGTCGGTCGGCTATGCGACGCTATACGGCGATATGTGCGGCGGCCTCGCGGTGATTGGCGACGTGCCCAAGACGCTGGTGTTTCAGATGGCGCGTTATGTGAATCAATCGTCGGGGCGTATCCGCATCCCGGAAAACACCATTGATAAACCACCGTCAGCTGAATTGCGCGAAGACCAGAAAGACACCGACAGCCTGCCGCCGTATGGCATCTTAGATGGAATTTTATACGCGTACATTGAGCAGGATTGCAGCGTTCCCGAAATCATTGAGTTGGGCTATGATCCAGACTTGGTGAGGCGCATTGTGAACCTGGTCGATAAGGCCGAGCATAAACGGCGCCAGGCGGCGATTGTCTTGCGCGTCACGTCAAAAGCCTTCGGCAGCGACCGGCGCCTGCCGGTGACCAACAAATATAAATCTGGATAATTGCAATGAAAATTGGATACCGTTTGTTTGCACTCTTCATGGTGATGGAATGCTTTGCGCTTCCGGCGTTTGCCCAGGAAGGCGATTTTTTTGATACCTATATTCCTATCGCAAAACTGTTTGACTCTCCAGTGTTTTTTGCGTGCGTGGTCGGCAGCGCCGTCTTGATTTTGGTTATCACCCTCTTATTCATCCTCTATACCAATAATCTTGAAAAAAAATGTTATGAATGGGGCAAGAAAAAGAAAACCAGCGAATTGATCGGTCTGTTAGAAAGCCCCATCGCGGCGGAGCGTCGCTCGGCGTTTATTTATCTTCGCAATCATGGAAGCGACGATGAGGCCGAAGAACTCATCATCAATCAACTGCACGAACAGCGGCGCAATGGCGAAGTGAATCCCTACCTGATTTATTTGATGGAAGACTTGCGTTGTTTTTCGGGCATCCCCGTTTTGAAAACCATCAACAAAAGCAATTCGCAATACGCCCAAATCGCGGGCGAGTCGCTCGCGGGATTGTTGTCTGACCAAAGTCAGGATCAAGAAAAGCAAAGCGACAAAGACAAAACGAAGTAAATCCTGATCGTTTAATTTCCCTAAAGTAGGGTGGGTTCTTAACCCACTATTACAACTGAATACAGTGTATAATGTAACAAATTAGTATCAGGGGTTTTCCATGAACTGGAAAGAGTACATCGAACAGCAACCGGGCGTTATGTTAGGCAAGCCTGTGATTAAGGGTACTCGCTTGACTGTAGAAATGGTTTTAGAAAGCATGGCTGAAGGCGCGACAGAAGCAGACCTTCTTGAAGCCCACCCCCGCTTGCGCCCGATACATATTAAAGCCGTTCACGCCTATGCCGCCGCCTCACTTTCCGCAGACAAAATCCTTTCACTGACAGACTGATCCATTTTCGTGAACGTGCGGCTTATTGGAAAATTCGTTTTTGAATCTTATTCTCAATTTTTTATATTCCCTCTGAATGTTTCATTCTCTCCTCTCGTATCACTCTTTGAAAGCAGTTCATAACCTACAGAAATGATACGAATAGGAGCGCGAAACCATGAATCAAAGTCAAGTGAAAAGAAGTGTCGATTGGATTGGGATTGCCATCATTGCCGCAATGGTGGGGGTGTTGTGTGTTTCCGGGGCTTTTGCACAGACCGCTAGTTCAGATAAGGTGTTGTTCGTCCAGGTTAAAACGGAAGACGGCGTGAACATTGATGCGAGCCTGCCGTTCTCCGTGTTAGAAACGCTGATCGATTCCGCTCCCAAAGAGCTCGATGAGATTGTGAAAAAACATTCGGTGCACGTCAGAGAGATGCTGGCGGAGCTGAAAAAGATGGAAGGCAAAGATTTGGTGCGCGTCATCGGCGCCAACGATGTTCGGATCGGCGTACTCGCCTGGCAATCTGAAGAAGATAATTTTATCAAAGTTAATGTGAAGCCCGGCGGTGAAGACGAGGACGTCGAAGAAGTTAACATCTGTTTGCCCAAGGGGCTGGTTACAATCGCATTGGCCGCAGCCAAAGACCTTGATCTGGGCGAAGATCAAAAAGAAATCGGCAAGATCGTTGAAGAAATCATGAAAGCGGTTAGCGAAGGCATGAAACAAGGCGGCGACAATGGCGACGATCACAACGGAGAGAATGAGCAATAAGCAATAGTCCGAGTGAGTTGATTGGATCAACTTGGGGAGGGCGAACCTCCTGGTGAGCCGCGTGAGAACAAAACCATTTCTCATACCCGCGGCTCGTCGGGAGACTCGCCCTCCCCTTGGTTTGTCTAACGATGGATTTTACGGCTTGAAGGCAAAACGCGGCAGTCCAAGATAATGCAGCAGCAAATGTCCAACCACCACTTCGAGGCGCGAATCTTCCGTCAGTGAAATACGGATGGTGTCGCCCAAGCCCATCTGCAATAGCGAGCCGAGTCCCGCCCACGAGTTAATCACCGCCGCGCGACCACAGCCCGCTTCGGTCACGCCGAGGTGGAGTGGGTACGGCGAAGTCTTGGCGAAAATCTGATACGCGTCGATGATCCAACGGGCGTCGTTGGCTTTCAGCGAAACCACCATGTTCTCCACGCCTTCTTCTTCCATCAAGCGTACGGAATTTTGCGCACTGATGGCGAGCGCTTCGGCGGAATGGTCGCCGTATTTTTCTAAAAGATCGCGATCCAGCGAGCCTGCATTAACGCCGACGCGAATCGGGATGTTGCGGGCGACGGCTTCGCGGGCAATTTTTTTGAGCAATTTGGGGTCGCGAATGTTGCCGGGGTTGATGCGCAACTTGTGCGTGCCTGCTTCAAGCGCGGCCAACGCCATCGGTGGACGAAAATGAATATCGGCGACCAATGGAATGGGCGAATCTTTTACGATTCGCTCAAACGTGCCCGCCGAGCCTTCGTCAGGAACGCTGACGCGGTTGATGTCGGCGTGGAAGGGCTGCAATTCCATCGCGTCTTCCCAGCAGTTAATTTGCTTGAGAATGTTTTGCTCGCGGTCGGGCAGATTTTCAGGATTGATGCTATAGACGTTGTCGATCTCGCGCATGGCGGAGTCGTAATCGGTGGTTGGCACTTTGACCATGGTTTGAACGGCGATGGGGTGGTTTTCGCCGATGGATACATCGCCGATGGTCACGGCTTTGGTTTGACGCCGGGGGCGCAACACGGGCGCCAGAGGAGGCGTAGCGGTACTCATTAGTTTCGTTCCTCGATTTCTTGTTTGATGCGCCGGGCGGTTTCTTCCATCCGGGCGACGTCTTCTGTCCGGTCGAGCGCTTGGTAAAGTTTGGCGGCGAGGTCGTAATAGCGCGGTCGGGCAGGAAAGAGCGCTTGTGCGGCGCGAAGTTCCTGTATGGCTTCTTCGGTATATCCTAGCGCAAACAGCGCTTCGGCCAAATCGGCGCGTAACGTTGCACGGCGCGGCGCCCGGGCGACTGCCCGGTGCATGCAATTGAGGCGCGTCTGTTGTGCGATGGGGGTTGGAGTTCTCGCCCAGAGATTGCCCAAACTGTTCCAGGAGGACGCGTCGCTTGGGTCCCAAAGGACGGCGCGTTCGTACGCGGTTCGCGCCGGGTAAAATTTTTCGTCAAGCAGACTGTAATAGCCCTCATCGGCGGCGAGGCGGTTGGCGTACTTGCATCCTGCAAAATACCCCCAGCAAAGGAATAGGAGGATTGCCAGCGCCCAATTGATTGCTATAGGCCATTGTCGAATGGATTGCATCTGGATTTTTGAAACGGAAACTGCACTCATTAAAAAGAGCGGAACATACCACAGTTCCGGCAAACGGTTGTGGAAATCAACGCATGACAGAAACACGAATACGCTGCAAGCGCCGAATGCCGCCCAGACGGCGGCGCGATCAGGAACCGGTTGGCGCCAGCGTTTCCATAGATAGGCAAAGACAACCAGCAATAACCAAGTAAGCAAGACGGCGCCAATCAGTCCGCCTTCGACCGTGCTTTCAAGAAATACATTATGGACATAACGCGCTTCGAGGTCGCCGGGGCGGATGTGCTGGGCATAGAATCCTTCGAATCCTTCGAGGCCGACGCCGAAGCAGGGGTGGTCTTGAATGACCGCTAACGCGCCGCGATAGAAGTGGGTGCGCGCAACGATGGTAGACAGCGTCATCAGCCGGTCGCCGAACAAATGAGCGGGAAGAATGAAAATTGCGCCCGCCAGTGCGATGATTGGCGCTGATAGTGATAGGGCGATTGCCTTCCACGTGATGCGTCCGCCGCGCTGCAGCCACTCAAACAACGCTATCAGAACAAACGTCAGCGCCAGCGCCAACAACGCGCTACGCGAGAAGGTGCGGTAAATCCCTGTTGTTAGAATGAACCCCGCGAGGCAGAGCGCGATGCGCGCGCCCCAGGTTTTCGACTGGCGAAGCAATAACCACAGCGGCCATAAGCAGAGAACAAAATAGCCTGCGGTGTGGTTGGGATTGCCGAAATTTCCCATGGCGCGATTGGCTTCGAGCGAGACGATCATTTCCGCGTTCATGGTTTCGTCGTACATTGGATTCGTGCGCAAGGCTTCGATGAGTTCGCCGTGTCCAGTCCACTGCACATAGAGTGCTTGCAGCGCCGCCGCCGCGCCGCCAATGACCAGCGCCATAGTAAGTGTGCGGCGGTGGGACGTTGAGAAGTTCATCAGTCGCAAGACGGTCCATAAGAAAAGAAGCGCTACGAGATTTGAAAAAGCGTTGCCTGCGCGAAAAAAATCGGGCGCGTAGGACAGGCTGACGGCGGAGGCCGCGACCCCCAAGAATGCGGGCAAAAAAAACGGTTCGTGGTTGAGTTGGCGAACGGCGCCCCGCCATCCGTATTGCGCGATCAACACCGCGACGCACAAATATAAAAACGAGCGGAACGCAAAGGCGATATCGTAATGAATGAGTTGCGGCAATAGCGGCGCGAGAAAAAACAACACCGCCAGCGCGCCGACGATGACGGCGTGATGGCGCGTATTGAGCGTGAGTGGGGCGTCGTTCATTGCTCCGACCCTTTGCGGGCGAATCCGCTAAAGCGAGGCCAAGCGATTGGCCAACCAGGATTCGAGCAACGCAAGCAGCAAGCAAATAAAAATCAGCACGATGCGAAGATCAAATCCGCCCTGCATTTTTCCGAGCGCATCATTGATTGAATCGAGATCGACAAACTCGATGCCGTAGCGGGCTTGCAGTTGCTGGCGTTCGTCTTGGGTGAGCATGGTCAGGTCTGATTCAAATCGGCGTTGCGGGGGCGTCCAGTTTTCTTGTCGCGTTACGCGCGCGGCGTCTTTGGCGAGTTCCCACATCAGGGCGGGGAACAGCGGCGACAATAGTGCGCCTTGGTTGGTAGACAGCGGCGCGTTGAGCAGCCAGATGCGTCCTTGTCCGAGCGTGAAGCCAGCCAAGCTATGCGCGGTCGCGGCGCCATATTCGTAGGCCGTCGTCGGTTGCGCTTCGCTGCGGGTGAGTGCGCCGTGTTGCTTCGGGGTCCAATCATCCCAGGCGGATTTCGGCCAGACCGAAAGGGCGTCGCCCAGTGTTTCTATTGATGAAACTGTGATCGAACCTGCCTGCGCTTCTGTATTTTCCGGCAGCCATTCCCAGCCGAGTTCTCCCAAAAATTCCGCCCATGCGCCTTGGGGAACTTCGCCGCCGGTCATAACCAGGACCGCGCCGCCTTGTTTGGCGAACTCTATCACTAACGAAGTTTCCGCCGCCGACCATTCCGTCCGCCAGGCTGGATTCAACACCAACCAATCATCATCGGGACTCAATGCTTCGAGTGAAGTTGGGGCGTAATGAATTTGAATGGGGCCTGTTTGCGTATCGTCTGGTTTCACTGACGCCCGCAAGACGGCGAGCGACGATGAAGGCGCCGTTTCGTCCGCTGCGAGAACAATGTTGAACTGCGTTTGAATGGGGACCTGAAATTCTAACTGATTGTCGATGGGCAATGGGTCGTCTGGTTCGATTTGAATCCGCCATTGGGAAGCGTAGGTCTCTTCATTCGTTTTGATCGCGACCAAATCGCCTGCGGACGCGGTGAATGAAAAGGGGACGCGCTGAACGCCGGATGTGTTGCCGGGAAACGAAACGTCGTTTTGCAATACGTCTTCGTCGGCATCAACGCGGGTGACGGTCAAGCCGCCGTTGACGGTTTCTTGCCAGCCGATCGCGCCTGTATAGCCCGTGAATGATTCCCACCCCGCGACGCCCCATGGCGGAAGCGAAATGGCGTCGATGTCGCACCATAAATTGACCGCAGGTTCAGTGCCAACTACCGCGACAATACAGGGCGGTACGCTGGACGGGGGAACCGGTCCGTCTAACAGGGATTGCCAAGGCAAGCGTTGCCCATCGGTAATGATGACGATGCGCTCGCCGCTGTTGAGTTGACTGCGGAGAGAGGCAAATAAATCAATGGAAGACGCGCCGTTTGCGGTTGGCGTCTCTTCAAAGAGCAAGTCGATTTCGGCGCGGCTCAGCGGGTTTAACGCGGCTGCGGCGCTGGCGCCAACCGATGCGGCGTCCCAACGGTAGGTTCTGAGCGCAAGCCCGCCGAGCGATTGCTTGACGTTGTTCCATGCGTCATTGGCGCGGGGCATCCATTGCGCGTCGCCGTCGTCGTAGCCCATGCTGTATGACGAATCAATCACAGCAATTTGCTGTTGTAACGCGCTGGCGAACGGCAGCCAACTCCATAGGCGCGCGCCTGCGCCGCTGGTTTGCCAACGCGGCCCGGCCAGAGCCAAGAGGATCATCGCCAACAACAACGTGCGAAGAATCAACAATAATAATTCTTGCAGTTGCGGGTTGATGAAATCTTTTTCCTTCGCCTCAAGCAAAAAGCGAATCAGCGGGAAGTCAACGCGCTGAATCTGGTCTTCGCGGCGGCGGCGAAAGATCCACGGCAGCGCTAGAATAGGGAACGCCCACAATAAGAATGGATTGGCAAATGTGAACATAGATATATCGCGCTAAGGCGCAGTAATGGTTTCTGTTTAAGTTTCTTTGTTACTAGCGCTGCATCAAATTGGCAATGTCCTTCAGAGATGAAACGAGCGCTTAATAACAGGTGAGATTGCGTCGGTCGAAAACTCCCTCGCAATGACACTGGTGCTAGAAATATACCCTAGCACCAATAGGGCGCCTACGGCAGGCGGGCTTGGATGTTTAATGCGCCGGGATGAGCAGGGTCGAGAGCCAATAGTTGCTTCACGGTTTCCTGGGTTGCGTCAATGTTTTCTGTGAGAAAATAGACTGTCGCCAGCGCATTCAGTGTTTCCAGGTTTTTGGGGTCTGCTTGCAGAGAAAGTTCAAACCATTCCATCGCCGGGTCGTATTGATTGCGCGCGGCGAAGGTGAGGCCCAGGTTGCGGGAATAAGCCGGATTGAGAGAATTGATTTCATACGCTGAGCGGAAGCGTTCTTCCGCCGCCGCCCAATCTTCGCGCTCGAAGGCAATGATGCCCAATTGGTTCCAGGATTCGGCGTGGTCGGGGCGCTCGACTAAGTCTTCGAGCAATAAGGTTTCCGCCGTGGTTTCGTTGCCAGTGTTCATTTCGAGGATGCCCTGGTTGTATTTGGCAAAGGGTTGGCTGGAGCACCCGGCGAAAAGCAGCGCGGCAATACTAAAACCGGCGAACAAAAGGCCGCCGGTTGGTAGGTTCTGTGAGAGGATTCGTTTTAACATACGCTATGCTTTGAGCCTGAACTGGCAGACGCGGTCTTGGTCATTTAAATCTTTGTGAATCACCACATCGCCAAATTGCGTGCGGCGGCGAACTTCCGTGCGAATCACCGGAATAATGGTCGGGTCGGCTTCGATTAAGACATAACCGCCGGGGCGAAGCAATGGAGCCGCGCCGTCGAGAATGCTCTTGATGCAGATCATGCCGTCGCGCCCGCCGTCGAGGGCGATCACGGGTTCGTGGTCGCGTATCTGGTTGGGCAATTTATTGATATCCTGGGTTTTGATGTAAGGGGGGTTGGTTACCAGAATATCAAAGTCCAAACTCAGTTCTGTCCGCATCGGCGTGAACAAGGTGCCTTCGCGCAAGGTGACGTAATTTTGTAAGTCATGGCGGCGGACATTTTGCCCGGCGACCTGAATCGCGATATTGGAGACGTCGCTGGCGATAAACTCGCCTTCTGGCATATTCAACGCCATTGAGATCACGATATTGCCTGAGCCGGTGCACATATCGTAAACGCGCGGCTCGTGGTCGGTGATGCCTTTGGTGATTTCTAATGCGGCGTCAACCAGGCATTCGGTTTCCGGGCGAGGAATAAACACGCCTTTCGAAATATGAAACGGCGTCGAATAGAACTCAACTTCTTCAATAATATAAGGAATGGGTTCGTGTTTCATGCGCCGGGTCAGGCACAGTTCAAGTTGGGCCGCTTCAACGGGAGAAACCAAGCGCTCGGGGCTGGCCAAGACTTCGGACCTGGTTTGGTGAGTTACATGGGCTACGAGCAACTCAGCGGACAGTTTGGGCGACTCGACCTTGCGCGTCTCCAAAACAGAGGTGCAATTTTCAAGGGCTTCTTTTACGTCGGCGGGCGGTTTTCGGGTCATTGCGTTCATGGTATTTTGGCCTTATCTCTAGAATCAAAATAAAAAAATACTCATCCACTGCCAAGGCAGTGAGGCCTCTCAACCCATGTCACGCATACGTTTCAACTGATCTTCTTGCATTAAAGCATCAATCATTTCATCTAATTCTCCGCTCATAATGGCTTCTAAGCGGTGCAAAGTCAAGTTAATACGATGGTCGGTCACCCGGTTTTGCGGAAAGTTATAGGTTCGGATGCGTCCGCTGCGGTCGCCGCTGCCGACCATTGATTTGCGTTGGGCGGCTTGTTCTTCGGCGAGACGGCTGCGTTCCATTTCAAATAAGCGGCTACGTAAGACCTTGAGCGCACGCGCCCGGTTTTTGTGTTGCGATTTTTCGTCCTGGCATGAAACCACCAAACCGGTTGGAATGTGATTGATGCGCACGGCGGAATCGGTGGTGTTGACGCTTTGCCCGCCGGGGCCGGATGAACGAAACACGTCAATGCGGATATCTTCGTTTTTGACTTCAATGTCGACTTCTTCGGCTTCGGGCAAGACCGCGACGGTGGCGGCGGAAGTATGAATGCGGCCCGAGGCTTCCGTCTCAGGAACGCGCTGCACCCGGTGGCCTCCAGCTTCAAATTGCAGGCGGGAAAAAACGTCCTCGCCGCTGACGTTAAATATCACTTCCTTGAATCCGCCCAAGCCGGTTTCGTTTGACGACAATACTTCATATTTCCATCCCTGCGATTCGGCGTAGCGGCAGTACATGCGAAACAAGTCGCCCGCAAACAAGGCCGCTTCGTCGCCGCCGGTGCCGGCGCGTACTTCGATGATGGCGTTGCGGTCGCCGTAGGGGTCTTTGGGAATCAGGTGCTTCTGTAAAAGTTCGAGCAGTTCGCTTTCTTGTTCGCGCAGCTGCGGCAATTCGTCTTGCGCCATCTCGGCGAGTTCTTCGTCATCGCTTTGAACGGCTTCTTCTAGTTCGATGCGTTCGGCTTTTGTTTTTTTCCAACGATCAAAATCTTGCAGCACTGGCGAGAGTTCTGAATGGCGCTTGCTGAGTTTGGTCATGAGGTCGCGGTCTTTAGATGTTTCAGGATCGCTCAGCCGGGTTTCGAGGTTTTTAAATTCATCTTGTAGGCTCTGCAGTTTTTCTTCAATCAATTTCATAGTGGTCTCAATAAACGATAGGCAATCTATATACCGTGCAGCAATGTAACGGGCATAGGCTTGGTTCGCAACTGGCGCTGGCGGCTTTTATGAGCCAAAATGTAAAAGTTTAATTAATTTGAATCGAAAAAGTCGTCTTTGACCTTCACACTTATTAAGTTAGTCGACTATAATAATGCGTTTTGCATAACAGGATAGAAAGCACCAGGCATCATTCCCGGTCATACAACGGGATGGTACACAACTCTAGGTTAGGACGGGAAAAGTATCAATGGCTAAGAAAAACGTTTACTTCTTCGGAAACGGCCGTGCAGACGGCAATGGCAAGATGGGGAATCTGTTGGGCGGAAAAGGCGCCAACCTGGCGGAAATGAGCAGCCTTAAAATTCCAGTACCCGCAGGATTCACAATCCCCACAGACATGTGCAACATCTACTACGCCAACAAAGGAAAATATACGCCCGCCTTCATCAAAGAGGTTAATGAAAACCTTGTAAAAATCGAACGCGCGATGAAGAAAAAATTCGGCGATCCCAAAAACCCTCTGTTGTTGTCCGTCCGTTCGGGCGCGCGTAAATCCATGCCCGGCATGATGGAAACCATCCTCAACGTCGGCCTCAACGCTGACACCATCGCCGGCATCGTCGCCAAAACCGGCAACGCCCGCTTCGCGTGGGATTCATACCGCCGCTTAATTCAGATGTACGCTGACGTCGTTATGGAAAAAGCCGCTGGCTTCGAACCCAAAGACGGCCAGGGCATCCGCGCTCAGTTGGAACGCGAACTGGAAGCGATCAAAAAGAAATACAAAGTCAAAAATGATCCAGACCTCAGCGCCGAACAACTGCAAGAAGTCGTTGCGGCCTACAAAAAGAAAATCAAGCAAGTTCTGAAAAAGAACTTCCCAGATGACCCCAAAGAACAATTGTGGGGTTCCATCAATGCGGTCTTCCGTTCCTGGAACGGCAAGCGCGCCTTCGCTTATCGTAACATCGAAGGTATTCCTCACGACTGGGGTACAGCGGTTAACGTCCAGGCGATGGTCTTTGGCAACATGGGCGAATCGTCCGCGACCGGCGTTGCGTTTACCCGCAATCCGGCGACTGGCGAAAACATTTTCTACGGCGAATGGCTGATTAACGCTCAGGGCGAAGACGTGGTCGCGGGCATCCGCACCCCGGCGCCGATGGGCAAGAAGATGAAAAAAGAAACCGGCGCCAAAGAAGCCTCGCTGGAAGAAGCGTATCCGAAACTCTACAAAGAGCTCGATAGCATTCGTTTGCGTCTTGAGAAGCACTACAAAGACATGCTCGACGTCGAATTCACCATCGAAGAAGGCGTGTTGTGGATGCTGCAATGCCGCGTCGGCAAACGCAACGGCCCCGCCGCTGTGCAGATGGCCGTCGATATGAAAGACGAGCGCCTCATCAACGCCAAGACTGCTGTCTTGCGCGTGACATCCGACCAATTGGACGAACTGCTCCACCCGATCATCGACCCGAAGGTCGAAGCCAAGACGAAAGTCATTTGCAAAGGCTTGCCTGCCGGTCCTGGCGGTGCAACGGGTCAAATTGTCTTCACGGCGGATGAAGCGGTGAAATGGCGCAAAGCCGGTAAGCAAGTTATTCTCGTTCGCGATGAAACCAACCCCGAAGACGTCGAAGGCATGCGCGCTGCAGAAGCCATCCTGACCGCTCGCGGCGGTATGACCAGCCACGCGGCTTTGGTTGCCCGCGGCTGGGGCAAATGCTGCATCGTCGGCGCTGGCTCCATCGAAATTGATTACAAAAAAGGCATTCTCACTGTTGGCGACGTGAAACTGAAAGAAGGCGCTTGGGTTTCGTTGAATGGAACCAAGGGCGTTGTCTATGAAGGCGCACTGCCATTGATCGAAGCGGGCGATGACAACAAATACCTCGATAAATTCTTGGCGATTTGTGACACGATCCGCAGACTCAAAGTTCGCACCAACGCCGAAACCCCTGAAGACGCAAAGAAAGCGCTTGGCTTTGGCGCCGAAGGTATCGGCCTGTTCCGCACCGAGCACATGTTCTACGGTAAAGGCTCCGAACAACCGCTGTCGAAATTACGCAAGATGATCATGTCTGAAACCGTCGAAGAGCGCAAAAAAGCGTTGAAAGAGCTTTATCCATTCGTAAAGAAAGACATCAAGGCGACCTTGCTGGCGATGAACGGCTTGCCCGTCACCTTCCGTCTGCTCGATCCTCCTTTGCACGAATTTGTTCCGCACGAAAAAGCGGAAGTCGCCAAACTCTGCAAAGAGTTGAAGATCAGCCCGGCGGAATTTAAAAAACGCGCCGAAGCCCTCAGCGAAGTTAACCCCATGATGGGCCATCGCGGCGTTCGTTTGGGCGTTACTTATCCCGAAGTTGCCGAAATGCAAATTCAGGCGATTCTCGAAGCTTCAGCGGAATTGTTGAAAGCCAAAAAGAAACCGCTTCCTGAAATCATGATTCCAGTTGTTAGCGCAACCAGCGAATTAGACGTAATGAAAGCCTTGGCGGAAGGCGTCTATAACGAAGTCTTGAAAAAGACCAAACTCAAAAAGATTCCTCACATGTTCGGTACGATGATCGAAATCCCGCGCGCTTGCCTGGTTGCGGACGACATCGCCGAAGTGGCGGAATTCTTCTCATTCGGCACCAACGATCTGACTCAGATGACCTTCGGCTACAGCCGCGACGACTCGGCGGGCTTCTTACACCAATACGTCGAAGACGAATTGTTGGAGGGCGATCCGTTCCAGTCCATTGACGAGAGCGGCGTTGGCGAGTTGATCAAAGTTGCGGTCGAACGCGGTCAAAAAACCCGCAAGGGCATCAAATTGGGCATCTGCGGCGAACACGGCGGCGATCCCAAATCGGTGTTCTTCTGCCACAAAGTCGGTTTGGATTATGTGTCCTGCTCGCCGTTCCGCGTACCCATCGCGCGTCACGCGGCGGCCTGTGTCGCAGCGCTCGAAAAGAAATAAGCGCTGTCTCATAGATTGAATCCGTAATCAAACGGGGGCTGAATCCGGCCCCCGTTTTTTTATTCAATGGTTCTGAGTCGTGTAATTTCAGAATCAAACGCCAAGCCCTTGCCATTCGCCGCCAGATTCGGACAATAGCAGAGTTGTTAAATCACATCTGGAGGAACTCATGTCTAATATTCGTCAAATCACAATCATGGCGCTTTGCGTCGTATGCGCGTTTGCGTTCGCAATCAGCGCGGGCGCACAGAGCGAGTCTGAAGTACAAGGCAATTGGCAGGGAGAAGTCGACGGTTGGAGCGGACATTCGCTTCACGCCCAAGTGGTTGCGCTGGGCGGCGACAATTTTCGGGCGGTGTTGTTTTTAGATACCACCTTTCCCGAAAACCACCGTACCGAGATTAAGGGCAAAGCCATAAAGAACGTCGTCTATTGGACGGGCGACGCCACGTTTCCTGGCATGGGAACGTTTAGCGTCAAAGCCGAAACCCGCTTCACGGGCAAAGGCGCCGATAAAAAAGGCGAACTGGCGGGAACCTTCACCAAAGACGGTAAAACGTCGGTCTTCACCTTAAACAAAATATACATTCAATCGCCGACGCTGGGCCAGGACCCGCCCGCAGGCGCGAAAGTTTTGATCCCAAAAGATTTGAAACCCGGTATGGACGACCAGGTCAACCAAAATTGGGAACGCGGCTACCGTTGGGCGATTAACAATGAAGGCGCCTTGGTCAGTAGCGGCAGTTCGCTGATTGCGAAATATGAATATCAGGACGCGCAGATTCACGTCGAATTTTCGACGCCGTTTGAACCCAACGACCGCGGCCAGGCGCGCGGAAACAGCGGCTGCTATGTGCATGGCCGCTATGAAGTGCAGGTGCTCGACAGTTTCGGCGATCCTCCGGCGGACAACCTGTGCGGCGGCATCTATCAGCAATTGGTCCCGCGTATTTGCGCGGCGCTGCCTCCCGGCGAATGGCAGACGTACGACATTACCTTTATCGCGCCCAAGTTTGACGCGAGTGGAAAGAAGACCAAGAACGCGATTCTGACCATCGTGCACAACGGCGAAACCATTCACGATCAACGCGAACTCAAACACGGCACCCCGGGCGGAATTGGCGGCAAAGAAGCGCCTTTGGGCCGCATGTTGTTGCAAGACCACACTGACAACGGCCTGCGTTACCGTAATATCTGGATCAAACCACTGAAGTAGTTTACGCAAAATTCAAATTGTATGAACGATGGGGGCACAGAGCGCTGTGCCCCTATTTTTTGCGCCCAAATAAAATCACGCAGCCTACTCCCTCTCCCGGCGGGAGAGGGGATGAGTTTTCACATTTACATTTCGTTTTCAATTGAATCATACAGTGAAGAAAAATGGGACGCGGGGTTGGGTTCTTTCTACACCGCTTTGGCTTTGGCGCCCCAGGCGAGCAGACGGATTCCGGCGCGAGCTTTGCGGACGAACTCGTTCCAGTTTCGTAGTTCCAACACGCGCTTCATGATGTAACCGCCGCGCATGTAAAACCGGTTGTATCCCCATTGCATCAGGTTGATGAGTTCTTCTTCGCTCATCACTTCCGTCCATAATTTCGGGCGGAAGTCAGGGCTGGGGTTGCGTGAAAACTCGCGCCAATAGTCGTTTTGGTAGAGGCCGGTTTTGAAGGCCATGCGGTAGAGTTCGGTCGCGGGGAAGGGCGTCGCGACCGAGAGGTGAATGAAATCGGCGTCGAGACGCCGCGCAAACTCGATGGTTTCGATGGCTTGCTCTTTGGTCTCGCCGGGGTTGCCGATCATAAAATAGCCCAGGGTGGTGATTCCGCGTTTTTTGGTTTCGCGAAATACCTCGCGGGTGCGGTTGAGGTCGATGCCTTTTTTGAGCACTTTGGTGATTTCCTCGGTGCCCGCTTCGACGCCGTAGTGCAGCCGGGTCACGCCCGACGCCGCCATCGCGTCAAGCATCGGCTCGGTGATGGTGTTGATGTGCGCGCGCGAATCCCACTTGATGGTCAGGCCGCGCTTGCGATAGAGGCGGCAGATTTCCATCACGCGGTCGCGGCGGATGGTAAACGTGTCGTCGTAAATGAAAATCTCTTTGATGCCCATGCGCTCGCAGGCTTCCATCTCATCGACTACGCTCTGCGGGCTGCGGTAGCGAAACTGCTTGCCGAGATGGGGGCGGTCGCAGAAAATGCACTGCATGGGGCAGCCGCGGCTCGACATCATGGTGGTGATGGGCGTCTCTCGGGCGAGCACGGAGTAATAGCGGTCTTGCGGCACCAGATGGCGCGCGGGCATGGGCAATGCATCGAGGTCTTGATTGAGCGCCACCGCCGGCGTCAGTTTGATCTCGCCGTTTTGTTTGTAGCCGATCCCATTGACCGTCGAAGGATCGCGTCCTTCTGATAATGCGTTGACCAGGTCGGCGGTGGTTTTTTCGCCTTCGCCGATGACGATGTAATCAACCTGGGGAATCTGCAACGTCTCATTCGGGTAGATATATACATGCGGCCCACCGAACATCACGGGGATATTCGGGTCAATCGACTTCACCACTTTTGCCGCCAGCGTCGCGTCAATGAGCGTGAAGGTCATCGCCTGAATGCCGACCACGTCCGGCTTGCGGCGGCGGATTTCCGCTTCCAAGCCATCGTAATCGAGGCCATCGAGAATCGCGTCGAGAATCTCAACCGTATGGTCAGTCTGTTGTTCTAAAAACGCCGCGACGTAGAGCAGCCCCAGCGGTGGATACGCGCCGGTCTCTTCATCGACCACGCTGGGCACGTTGGTCGTAATCATGTTGAATTCGGGCGGCTGAATCAATAATACTTTCATGATTATGGTTGCATTTCTTTCTTGCGCGGCATACTTGTTAGTATATCAAATGCGCATAAATTGACAGCGTCAAGTAAATCGCGGTCTTCGGCGGCAGCAGTCTGGGATGTATCCTAAATTCAATATCATTATTATGGAGGCATTCGATGATCGAACGCTATACCCGGCCTGAAATGGGCACTATCTGGAGCGAGGAGTTTCGCTTCAATACCTGGTTGCAGGTCGAAATCGCCGCCTGCGTGGCGCACAACAAACTCGGCGTTGTTCCCGACGACGCGCTGCAAGAGATCAAAACCAAAGCCAGGTTCGACATCGAACGCATTAAAGAGATCGAAAAGACGTGCGACCATGAAACCATCGCGTTTCTTACAAACGTGGCCGAATACGTCGGCCCCGCCTCGCGCTACATCCATTATGGAATGACCTCGTCCGACAAACTCGATACCGCCACTGCGCTGCAACTGGTCGCCGCCAGCGATTTGCTGCTCGAAGATATCAAGACGCTGCACAAATCCGTTGGCGCCCTCGCCAAGAAACACAAACACACCATCATGGTGGGCCGCAGCCACGGCATTCACGCCGAGCCGATTACTTTCGGCCTCAAGGTTGCAATCTGGTATACCGAATTGGGGCGCCACCTTGAACGCATGGAACGCGCGCGCGACACCATCCGCGTCGGCAAAGTGTCTGGCTCTGTCGGGACCTTTTCGCATATTGATATGCGCGTTGAAGAGATTGTCTGCGATGAACTCGGCCTCGAAGCGGCGGGCGTTAGCAACCAGATCGTCCAGCGCGACCGCCATGCGGAATGGCTGGCGGCTATCGCGGGCGTCGGCGCGACGCTCGAAAAAATCGCGGTCGAAATTCGCGGCCTGCAACGCACCGAAGTACGTGAGGTTCAGGAGCCGTTCCCACCGGGCAACAAAGGCTCGTCGTCGATGCCCCACAAAAAGAACCCCAACCTCAGCGAGCGTATCACCGGCTTGGCGCGGTTGCTGCGCGGTTATGCTATCACCGGGTGGGAAAACGTCGCGCTGTGGCATGAACGCGACATCTCTCATTCATGCGTCGAACGCGTGTCGCTGACCGACGCGTCGATCCTGCTCGATTACATGTTGGAGCGCATGAACTGGATCATTGAGAACCTCATCGTCGATCCCGACCGCATGAAGCACAATCTTGATTCGACCCACGGCGTGGTCTTCTCACAAAAAATATTGTTAGCATTAGCCCTCAAAGGCATGTCGCGTGAGGACGCCTACAAGATCGTGCAGGAAACCTCGCTGCGTATTTGGGGTTCGGACGCGATGTTGATTGACGAACTCAAAGCCAACGCTGATGTCAAAAAACATTTAAGCGACGATGAGATCGACGCCTGCTTCCAATGCGACGAAATCCTGGTCAACGCCGACAAAATTTTTGAACGCATCGGCTTGGGGTGAGATTATATACATTCCAGGGTAGGGTGGGCTCGCGAAGCAGCCCACCATGAAATTTGATTACATATGGGAAGGCGAAAGCGCAATGTTGAGATTACTGCCGTTTTCATTGGTGGGTTAAGAACCCACCCTACCGTTCTTTGAACGGATTGGGTTGGGTTGAGTGTGAATCAAATGTAGGGCGGATCATTTTCGACCCGCCGAATGATGGTTTAATAAATCCGGTGGGTCGATAATACGCGACCCATCCTGCCTTTGCTAATTGTTTGAGTCATTGCGAGCGAAGCGAAGCAATCTCGGATTCAGTCACACGAAAAGTTGGGCAAAATCTTAAAATTGCTTCAAGATTTGCCGCCGCTTCGCGACGCTTTGCTCTTGCCACCCCGCCCTGATCTGATTCTTTCTATTATTTCTTCTCCTTCTTCAGGGGATATTTTTTCTAATGTGAACTTTGATCCCCAATTTTCGAATTTTGTGTCTAAATATAAATAGTTTATCTGATTTGGATTTGTCGTTAGTTGTAATTGAATCGATGAGAGAAAGCGATGGTCGCATTGTATTGTAGTTTCAGAAGGAATAACCGTGAAATAAGTAAAAGATTTTGATGCAACCGTTCCTCTTAGTTGACCATTAGCATATACAGAAACTCCTTTTGGTGCATCTGTACTAACTGATCCATCGCAAATTACTACAATAACTGCTTCATCATTACTTGGTTCTGGAATGGTCTCATTTTTGTCTACTATAACCTCATTATATACCCCCTGAGAATCAAAATAGCCTCTTGTACTATTTGCTGAGCATCCACATAACAAAAGAATTATAAAAGCGTATGATAATTTCATGCTTATCTCCATTGCGTTTAAAGTTATTTGCTAACTATTTATTTCTAGCAGCAAGTCTCTGTGGTTATTGACAGATTCTTCAAGGTTTTCAATTTCACATACTATCTCATCAAATATTTGAGGCCATCTTCCTTCATTATTTAGATTGCTACAATTTATTCTTTTAATAATTTTGCAATTTATTTTTTCGGATATATTCACCCATTCTAATTCACCACATCTATTTTCAATTTCAGTTTGAAAATCCTGTAATGTTCTCAATTTACTTTCATTTTCGGTTTTGGGATTCCAGTGATCTAATAGTATTTCTACTGTAAAACTATTAGATTGTAATCGAACCATATATTTTAAATTAGGAATATTTGAATTTATTTGAAACTTTGATGAATTAAATTTTTCTGGTTGAGTATGCTTGACATGCCTATTCAAAAATGACTGGAAGTTGTTGCACTCGTAAAGTCTGTTCCAAAACAATTGTTTATTCATAAATTTACCTTTCAATAGCAGGGTTGGGTAGGCTCAAATTGCATAGCAGTTTAGCCCACAAAGCAATGTATCAATTTTATCCGGTGGGCTGTCCGCCGCGGCGGACGAGCCCACCCTACATAGCTTCCGGCAGCGCCCGAAGGTGCTCTACTACTTTTTCTAATTTTCCGTCATGAGGCGTCTCTATAAGCCCGTCATGAATACGAAGGCTCATATAAAGTATAACATCAAAGATGCCTATAGGTGAACTTCATCTTGATTCATATTCCAACTGCTATCTCAGGCGGCGTCACATCAGGGAACATTTCGTCGCGCAGCCGCGTCCAGGTTTTCCAGGCGGCGGCAGGGGGGAGGCCTGCAAAGTTTATCGCATTGCGTAATCCCTCAACCGGTGTGAGCGACGACCCCGCAAAGTTGTTGGTTCCCGGCAGGCGCACGACGCGGTCTTCGCCGACTTCGACTTCCACAGCGCCCAGCGTATACCGCCCCGGCGGCGCCCCTGCCGCGCTCATTGCGTCAGTCGTGAACACGACGCGGTCGGCTCCTAAATAATCCACCCAACTTTTAAGCACCCACGGCGGGACATGAATGCCGTCGGGAATAATCGAAACCATGAGTTCCGGCAGGCTTAACACCCGTTGAATAATATTGTCATGGCGGTGCATCTGCGCCGGACAGCCGTTGCCCAAGTGAGTGAACATGTGCGCTCCCGCATCGACGGCGCGTTGCAGGTCATCAATGCCCGCGTCTGTGTGTCCCAGACTGACGAGTATGTTTTCACCCACGGCGCGGCGAATGAAATCCGCGCTGCCGCTGCGTTCCGGCGCAAGCGTAACCAGACGGATCATGCCGCCAGCGGCTTCTTGCAATCGCTGAAACATATCCCAATCAGGGCCGCAAGTATGCTGCGGGGGATGTGCGCCGATGTATCCCGCTTCGGACGACAAAAACGGCCCTTCAAGATGAAAGCCCAAAATGCTCTCTCGCAATAAAGGAGATTGCTCAATATAGGTGTGAATGGTTTTGAATTGCGCTTCAAGAAACTCAGGCGCCGCCGTGATTAGAGTCAACAGAGAATGAAAACAGCCAGCCTTGCGAAGTTCCAAGGTCGCGCGTTCGAGGTCATCAAACGATAGATGTGGATTCATAAAATCCACGCCCGCAAAGCCATTTACCTGCGGGTCAAACAGCGCCGGTCCGACGAGGTATTCGGCGGCTTCTTTGTCGCCGATTACGATGGCGCCCTCAGGCTGAGAAGGGTATCGGGCGCCAGTAAGCGCATCAATGTATCGAGGAGTGTTCATCAAAACGAATACCGTGCGCGGCGGACGTACACAAACCACTCGACGCAGAGCACGATGAACGCGATCAGCGCCAGCAGCCGCCAGATTTCCTGGTTGGACGCCACCGAACCGAGGTCGCCTTCGATCTGCACTTCGCCGAATTGTAACTCAAGCCGGGGCGCGATTTTCGATTCTTCGGTTGAGAGTAAATTCACCGCATAACGGGTGCGTATCGTATCTGCGATCAGATATTCATAAATGCCCTGGCGGTCGGTCTCGTCATAAAAAAGCGGGCTGGCAGCGGTGAAGGTGTACGTTTTCGGCTCGAGTGGAGCGGGCGGTTTGAGAAACGCCTCATCCAAGAGTGACTGCGGCGGCGCCAGCGTTAACACTTCGCCGGTCGAACGCATCATGGCGTCGCCTTTGCCGGTTGCGATCCAATCAATCAGGTTCATGATAAAAATGGGAAACGAAACCCGGTTCGGCCAATTGCTGTCGAACAAGTCAAACGAGGCGACTACGCCTTGCACGGCGTCCGTCTCGAACGCAACCACCAGCGGCGTCTCGCGTGATTCGACGATGGTCTCCACCCAGGCGGGCGCGGCCATGTTGCGGCATCGGTTGACGATCAGCGTGTCAAAATTCACATAACGCGCCAGTGAGTGAAAGCGGTCAAACGAAACGATGTACGGCAACGTCAACTCGTCGCCCATCGACCAGCCCGGCATGGGCGGCACGGCGTTAATGAAGAAGTAGGAGCCGTTCGTCAGCGCGGGCGGCGCGTATGCGTCAAACACGACCAAGTCAAAGTTGCCCGGCCCGGTATAGTCGCTGGGCGCTTGCACCGAAACGCGGGTGCGCGCATCCAGGTTGAGTGCGCGTTCCAGGTAGGGATTGTTGACCGTGACCAATAGCACATCCAGATAGGCTTCGCCCTGAATGACCGCCCATGCTTGGTTGTCGTTGGGCAAGGGGTCGTCGTTGTCCACGCGGACGCGCAACACTTCGGTGAAGTTGCCGGGGTCTTTAAATAACAGCGACTCATGCGCGCCGGGCGCCAGCGTCACTTCGCGGGCGTCTAGTAGAATCTCCTCCGGCTCTTCGCTTTCTTCGTGCTGGTGTTCATCTTCTTCGCCAGCGACAACCTTGTGGCCCTGGCCCAGCAATTCAACGAACACCGTTTTTTCAATGGAACCGGAATTTTGAACGCCAACCAGCACCTGGTAACTTTGTTGCAGGCTAAAGTCGCGGCGTACGACCAGATCGGTAATCCCGATGTTGTCCGCTGATTGGCCGATGGGAATGTAGCGGACCTTCATGCCTTCTAACGATTCGACATCCGGCGGCTCGAATCCACCGTCTGAGAAGATCACCACTTCGAGGTTCGTTTGTAACTCTGACGCAGATTGCGCAATTTTGATGGCTTCTTTGAGATCGGTCGGGTTTTCGGTCGCGCGGATTTTCTGAATGACATTACGCAAGACGCTTTTGTTGCGCTCGAAGGGCGTAATCACCTGCGCGTTGGATGAGAACGACGCCACCATCATGCGGTCGCCCATGCTCATATCGTTGACAAGGTCGATGGCGAGTTTTTTTGCTTCGTCGAGGCGCGATGGGCGCACGTCATTTGCGTTCATGCTGGCTGACTGGTCAATCAACACCACAAAACTCTGCCCGCGCAATCCGCCCAGTTCCAATACCGGACGCGCAATCGCCAGCGCCAACAGCGCCATGATGAGCAGCTGAAGGTATAACAGCAGACTGCGTTTTAATTTTTGAAATGGCGTGTTCGCCTTCAGGTCTTCAAGGCTTTGCCGCCATAACAGCGTACTGGAAATCGGCTGGTCGATTCGCTTGAGTTTCAGCAAATATAAAATGATGACTGCGGGAATCGACAGTCCAAACAATAATCCCAACGGCGCCAGAAAGTTCATGCGGTGACTCCGTAATCATTATGCGACCAGTCCCAAACGGCGGAACGCGTCAGTTAACAAACGCTCGACCGGAGCGTCAGACGATAGCGGCAGATAGTGCATCCCGTATCGCAGCGAAAAATCACGAACGTCTGCCTGAAAGGCTTTCATGCGCCGTTCATATACGCCCAACAGTTCTTCGGTCACGCTAATCTCGACCGGTTCGTTGGTTTCGACGTCTAACAGACGCAACGCGCCGACTAAGTCAGGGTTCAACTCTTGCGGCGAAAGCGTTTGTAACAGGTACACATCATTTTGTTTTTGTAATAATTGTTTAACGGCGTCTTCGCAGCCTTCCGGGTCAAACAGGTCAGAGAGCAGAATCACAATGCCGCCTTGTTTTTGCTGCATCATAAAACGCTTGCAGCCGTCCGCCAGCGTGGTCTCGCCGTCCATCGGCAGCTCTTCGAGAAAATTGAGAATGCGCCAGATGCTGCCTTTGCCGCGGGCGGGTTGCATCCAGCGGTAGCGTTCTTTGCCGAAGCCGACCAGACAGACGCGGTCCATTCCCGCCAGGGTGATATACGCCAGCGCGGCTGCCATGCGTTTGGCGAAGACGCCTTTATTGGGGTCGCCGGTGTCCATCGACTTGCTGGAATCGACCAGGATATAGAGATAGAGGTCTTCTTCTTCATGAAATAATTTGGTGAACAGGCGGTCGAGGCGCCCGAAGATGTTCCAGTCGAGAAAGCGCAGGTCGTCGCCTTTGGAATAGTCGCGGTAGTCGGCGAATTCGATGGAGACGCCGCGTTTTCGCGAGCGCCGCTCACCCTTGAGCCGACCCAGAAACGTCTTGCGCGACACCAGCGCCAGCTGTTCCAGATATTTCAGGAACGAGGCGTCCATTAACCCCTTATCATTGATATCTGATGGGGGAGCGGGGGCTTCGGTTGGTTCGACAGTCTCGTTGGCGGTTTGCGGGTCAGCCATGTGTTAAATCCTCTTTGAATTTTTCACATTATAGATGAAGTTGCCGTTCTTCTTTCAGCATTTGTTCTCGTCCCAGCCAGGCCAACGCATTCAGGTCGCCGATTGGCTCGATTTGCATCCGAACGCAGTACGGTTCAATCTCCGTTTTGCCTGTTGTTTCCAGATGCGCGGAAGAAGGCGTCGCGATTCTACTCCCATTGGTATCACGAATATCTACCCGCGACAACGGATGCTGAAGAAAAAATAACAATCCGCTGGTGGGATGGACGCCGTCATTTCGCACGACGGCGTAAAATGGCGCGCCCACTATGCGGTGTTCTTGACCGGGATCGACCTCAAAAAGCACGTCTTGACTCGGCTCTTGGTCGCGGATGGTTTTGAGGTCTTGCGGCGCAAAGATGCGGTCGGTTCCGGCTGTTACCGGCGTGGGGCCGATAGGGAATTCGATGCGACTGACTTTTTCGACGCCTTCGCCGTCGGCGTAACAAAAACAATTGAGAATGGGGAAGGTGCTGGAAAATAAATACCGGATGGTTATCTTGAGGCCGGAGCCGTCATTGGCGGCGCCGCTCAGGCTCACATCATGAAAATCGTCGGTCTCAGTCGAACGTACCATATAAAAATTTTGCTCAAATAGAATGCCCGCATCGCCTTTGACGCCGAGTTGATAGAGTTGTTCTCCGCCGTCACGATTGACCGCGACGGCGCCGCTGCCCAAGGCCGAGTCCATCGCCCAGATGACGCCCGTCACTTTGTCGACGATGGTGAGACATCCACTCGGCGTCTTGATGACGACTTGCAGACATTGATTATCGAGAACAATTTCGCCCTCAACAGGTTTCGATGGTTTCATAATGGTATAAACGGTTTTGTATGGATTATCAGAACGCTGTTTCAGTTATTATAGGTGATAAAAATATATTGGAGCACAGCGCTGCTTCATAGTTTCTAAATTGACATACTATTGAACTAATTGATTGAACGTACTATGAATTAACAATGCGAAAACACATCCCCTCTCCCTCTGGGAGAGGGTTAGGGTGAGGGAAAATGAATGAGAATAAACTCAATCCTGAAATTTTAGAATTTGCCAGGAAGTTAAGACAAGATCAAACTTCAGTAGAAAATTCACTATGGCGAATACTCCGAAATCGTACTTTACTAAACGCCAAGTTCAGACGCCAACATCCCATCCCGCCTTATATCGTCGACTTTTATTGTCATGAAGCGAGACTCGTTGTTGAATTAGACGGTGGTCAGCATAATTCCTTCAAAGAGATTGAATATGACAAATCACGAGACGAATTTTTGAGCGAAAAGGGAATCGCTGTTTTGCGGTTTTAGAACCGTGAACTAAGTGATTCTCCTGAGAGTGTAATCGAAGCGATAGTTCATGCCCTCACCCCAACCCTCTCCCAAAGGGAGAGGGAGTCGGCCGCGATTCTTCTCAGGCAAAAAATTTAGCGCAAGTCAAAGCGTAGATATCTCACCTTTTTCGATCCCCCCTGGCGCTTTCAGCGCCGTCCCCCCTTAAAAAGGGAGGCGAACATACTGAAGTGCGGGTTCTTAACCCACCAGATATAATCTAGAAACCAAAAAAATAAAAGACGGGCGGTCTGTAATAGGCCGCCCGTCTTGATTGCCGTTCGTATTTCGTCGAATCAGCGCGTTTCCCGATGCGAGGTGTGCTTCCGGCAACGCGGGCAATACTTCTTCGTTTCCATCCGGTCGGGATGGAGTTGTTTGTTCTTATCGGTGCTGTAATTACGTTCCTTGCAATCCGTGCAAGCGAGAATAACTTGTTCGCGCATGATCCACCTACTTATTCAATGATTTTATCAACGACGCCGGCGCCGACGGTGCGGCCGCCTTCGCGAATGGCGAAGCGCAGTTCCTGCTCCATCGCGATCGACTGATGCAATTCCGCTTCCATGACCACGTTGTCGCCC
>JAVCCE010000025.1 GCA_030765645.1 Candidatus Hinthialibacter antarcticus
CTTGCTGTCCTTGCTGTCCTTGCTGTCCTTGCTGTCCTTGCTGTCCTTGCTGTCCTTGCTGTCCTTGCTGTCCTTGCTGTCCTTGCTGTCCTTGCTGTCCTTGCTGTCCTTGCTGTCCTTGCTGACCTTGCTGACCTTGCTGGTTCGATGATGCAGACGCAACCTGCCCGCCCGCTTGCGGAGACGCGCCCTGTTCATTTTGCGTAAGAGGCGAATTTTGCATTCCCGGTTGAATGACGTCGCGCAATTCTTCGAGCGCTTTTTGCATTGCATCTATCTCGCTATCAACCGCGCTTTGCGCAACCTGATCTAACTGGCGTGAAGCGTCAGCGAGTTTGTCTAGAATCTGCTGTTCATGTTCGAGGGCTTTGTCCCAAATGCCGAGGCGTACCAGCGGCAACCGCCGCTCTTGTTCCATGTCTTCCAAAATGCCCTGTCGGCTGGTTTCGCGCAGCCAATCGCCCAGTTTGCGCGACATCAGTTCCTGGCTTTCCTCGGAGCGCTCCGCCAGTTCGCCCGCCTGGTTCATCATGTCGGTGAATTCTTGAGACAGCGCTTCTTTTTCTTCTAAGAGTCCTTGTTTCTTTTGGTCTATATCAGGATCAAGCGCCAGCGAGGGCGACTCTTGTTCTTGTTGAATATCTTGCATGCGCTGTTTGATGCGTTGCTCCTGTTGCACCAATTCATCCATGCGGTTTCGCAGTTCCTGCATACGCTGGCCTGCGGCGTCGCGGGAAAATTCGCGCAAGCCTTCTTCCATTTTGTCAAGCGAATTCAACGCCTGGGCGCCGGACGAGCGCGCTTCTTGCAATTGTTCTTGTTCCAAATTCTCCAGGCTCTGGTTCATCGCTTCGCGGGCGTTGCTCAGTTCATCCATCGCCTCGCGGGTTTGGGCGTCGCGCATGTCGCCGTTGGCGAGGTTGCGTTCGGCTTCGTCGAGCCGTTCGAGGTTGCGGCGTTCTTCTTCCTGCAAGCGTTCGAGACGCCGTTTGAGTTCTTCCGCGTCTTGTTCTTTTTCGAGTTCTGAAATGAGTTTAGAGATTTCCTCGTTGATGCTCTGCTGCCGTTGCGCTAGTTCTTTGATTCGATTCAGCGCCTCGTTGGTCTGCTCCATCTCTTCTTGCGTCTGGCGTTCTTCTTCATAAAAATTGCGTCGTTGATCGAGTTCTAACGCGTCGATCTCAGGCCGGTCGCCTTGCCCGGACTGTTCGCCGCCCGCGCCCCCGCCCATCGCGCTTTGCTGGCTTTGTTGTACCTGCGCTTCATCCGGCTTCAATTTTAGAATGAGGTGATAGGCTTCTTGCGCATCAGCGATAGCGCGGGTCAACGGCTCTTCGGTTTCATCCGGGGCCGCTTCTCCAAGAGACTCAATCACGCCGCTCATGGCTTTAAGCAGGTCTATCAGCATGGGGCTTCCGCCAGCCTCGCTTGCTTCCTGCTGATATTTTTCCAGTAATTGCTGTTGCGCTTCAATGATGGCGCCGCGTTTTTCATACAGATCCGCCCCGCTCAAACCAGACGCGTCTTTGCGCAGTTTCCAGATCGCGATGACGATGTCTTTCTGTTCGGCGCCGTCGTTTTGTTGGCCTTGCTGCTGTTGCTGCTGGCCCTGCCCCGCGTTTGACATGGCCTCGCGGTATTGCATTTTGAATGGGCGAATTTCAAGAAAATATGGGTCGCCATATTCTTCAAATTGATCGCGGTCGGTCTTGGCGTCTTGCGCCCACAGCGTCCAGGTAATCAAGTCGCCCGATTCCAGCGGCAGGTTTTCTAAATAGAGCGTGTACTCGCCATTGGCTTCTTGAATCAGTTCGCTTGAATCCAACAGCGAGATGCGCTCCGGCCCCAGCCCGGCGATTTCATATTGGATGCCAAAGTCCTTAATGCCGTAATCGTCCTGCACATGAAACTCAAACGGCGTTTCATCCAGCATGGTGACTTCGTAATCCTGCTGAGGAAACTTGATCTTGATTTCGGGCGGCTGGTCAGCCTGGACTTGAATATCGTATTCAGGATTAAACTCGCTGCGGTTGCCTTCGCGATCAAGCAAGTCAATCGAATACGAGCCGCTGAATTCCAGCGTACGGGTGACAAACCAGACGCGGTCGGCGGTTTCAGCCATCGCGACGCGTTGTCCGGTGTCGAGCACCATTTCGGCCTGTTCGAGTTCTTTATTCACGACCGCGCTTACCGAAACCACCGTGCCTTCAATGGCGCTGATCGCCCCGCCGTTAGGGACATAAGCGTCTTCGCGTTCGAGGTAGTCAGGATAATCATACGCAAGGTTGATGGTCTCAACTTGCGGCGGCAGCCAGGCGGTGATGGTGAAGACGTCCGAGGCGCGGCGCCCCATCATGACCTGATATTCAATTGTCTGTTGAATGTTATCGAAGGTAAAATGAAATACGTTTTCAGAGAGGCTGCGCGTCATGTCTTCGACTTGCCAATCCTGCCCCTGCAAGCGCCAGCGCATAACGGCGGACTCTTCGGTTTCGCTGGTTTTGCAGAGTACAATCTGGCGCTCGCCTACCCGCACCCGCGCATCGCCCGGTTCAACAGCGAATTCTACCAATGGAGTCATCGCAATGGTTTGTTGCGTGAATTTTTGAGGAGGCGTCGAAAACCAGAACGGCGAGAACATCGCAATCACCAGCGCTGATGCGACGACAAAGCCGCCGTTCATCAACACCAGTTTCACCAATACGTCTGAATCCATCAATTCACTAAACGAAACCGGACGCACGACCTCGTCCGACTCTTCAAAGAAGCGCTCAATGATCCACGGCGAGGCGCCTTCAACATTTCCTGAACTGAATGACACAGCGCTGATGATACGGCTCTCTAACTCGGGATGATGTTCTTCAATATGCAGCGCGATCTGATCTAACGCAAGCGGCCGCCCCATTCGATAGACAAGAAAGTAGCCGATCACGCCCGTTTCGAGCGCACAAAAAAACGCAATCGGCCAGAGCGTAGAAACGCCGCTCCAATAACAAAGCGCTGCCACCAGCCCAAAGGCCAGCGCGTTGAGAAACGTCGCCGCGCCAAACAAAAACCAGCAGCGCAAAATCTGCGCGCATTGGTATTGATTGGCGGTGAGTCGAATTTTGCGTTGTAGTTCACTGGGCGTTTTGTTTCCGGTCGGCATCATGTCATCCCTCTACGCTGGCTTGTTTTTTCCACTCGCGGCGCGAAACCAATGATGCATAAAGCCCTTCGGCAATCAGGCCGATGAGCAAAACCATCAGCGCCCACCAGCCGTATTCGACTTTCACTAATTGTTCGTCTAATTCAGCCCGTTCCTTCGCCAATTGTTCAATGTTGTAGGCTTGAACCAACGCGCTTGAACCTAAGGCGCGGATAAATACGTCTTCTAAAACCACTTTGGAGTCCGACTCGGATGCGTCAATATTCACCGCATACTGATAGGCTTCGTCGCTTCCATCGCGCCGCCATGAAACCACGCCTGCCCGAGGCAGCATCGGCGCGTCTTGGCGCAACCCGTCGCGCGTCAAAGCAAGCGCAGATGTTTCTTCGGGAAGTTCGACCGCCCATTCCAGGCGTTCATCCATCGCGTTGCCCCAGCGAAGCGGGTCGCCGACGGCGTATTCAATTTTCTCCTGCCGGGCGCCAATCAATTCATTTAACGCTTCAAACATCACTGGAACAAACTTGGGATTCCTTGGCAAGTTGGTCGCATCCAAGGTGGGAGAAAACGTCCAAAGCAACAATCTCCCCTCGCCGATGGGCGCCTCAATTAACGCAGGGTGAGTCTTGTCGAAACGGGCGAGCGCTTTCCCGGCGCCGTCGCCCGTTTCATCCAATGTAAGTTTTATGTATTGGTAAAAATGCACCATGGTGAAATCATTGAATTCGATGTCGCGCATGGGGAAGAAAATCGCGTGGTCAAAATCGATCCAAGATAAGATGTCAAACTGATCGTCGTTTGCCGTTTCAAAACGCGGGCCTTCAAGATTCATCCCCAACGAGGCGATCCATGCCGCAGCGTCTTGATTTACTGTTTGCATGGGGTCGATCCACGCCATCGCCTTACCGCCCTGTTCGAGATACGTCTGTAAGCGATCAATCGAGGTTTGCGTCAACGCGTTTAACGTCGGCGCCAACACCGCTGCGTAAGAATTTTCATCATTTAAATAAGAAGCCATTTCATTGACGGCGCGTTTTTCAATCGTCCAAACCGAGTCGCCGGAGATGCGCAGCGCCTGCTCGACAAACCAGGCGGCGGGCCAACGCCGATTATCAGTCGCGTCTTCAAACAAAGCGACTTGATGCAAAGACTGCGGGTTCCAAGCAAAGTAACGCTTGTTGTCTAACAACAAATCATCGTCCGGCAATGCGAGATAACCCGCTTGGCTTTTGTGAATATCCCAATCGGTTTTGAATGAAACTTTCATGCTATGCCCCGGCTGTACGGCAACCGATTTACGCTCGACTTCAGCGCCATCAATAACGAGCGCGACTTCGCGGGACGCTTCTTTGTCCGTCCCATTTTTGATTTGCCCTAAAACGCGAAACCCGCCCTGCGGCGCTTTGCGTACGGCAATATCAGAGATTGAAAAGTTTTCATCCTTCGTGTTTTCGATTGGCTCTAACTTTAACTCGACTTGCGCCGAAGCGCGCCAATCGTTGGTCTGCGGCGGCATCCCCGATTGCTGAAAATCTGAAACAATGTGGATTACCTTTTTGGCTTCTTCATCATCGCTGGCGCGATTGGCTAACAACAATTCCTGTGCGCGTTGCAAGGCAGGCAAATAGGCCGTGCCGCTCTGGCTGAGCGTCGAAGCATCAATCGCCTGCCGAATGCGGCGGCGGTTGTCTTGCGGCGACTCGTTTTCAATGACGATAGGATATTCACCTTCAACGCTTTGATTAAACACAATCAAACCCACGCGCTCATTCGCCGCGAGTGTATTCACCACGGCGCTCGCGCGTTCTTTGGCGGACTCGAAGAGCCCATCGGCGCCCAGGCTATATGAATTATCAAGCAATACCCAATGGCGCGCGGCGCCGTCGTCATCAGTCGCTTCGGCGACAAACATCCGATAAGGCCTCGCAAACGCCAAAACCAGAATGAGCAACAACAACATGCGCAGCAGCATCAGCAGCCAATGTTGGATGGCTTTCTTTTCCAACACTTTCTTTTTCACTTGCGGCACAAACATCATACTGCCGAACACCACCGCTTTTTGCTGCGGTTTGCGGATGCGGTGAAAAACCCAGGGCGCAATCAGCATGAGAGAGCCAGCGAACAACAGAGGCGCGAGAAAACTCATACGCCGCCTCCCGCCCCGGCGCGGCGTCCGCTCACTGCCGACATCAGTTGCTGGCGCTGCTGCAAGAAGAAATGCAATGCGCGATCAAGCGGTTCGGCGGTATCGAATTCGTCCAGTTCAACCTGCATACCGATGCAAGCCGTCCGAATGGCTTCGAAGTATGCGCGGCGGTTTTCCAGATATTCTTCGCGCATGTCGTCAGGAACGACAAACTGTTGGCGCTGGTTTTCGGGATCAATCAGCAGCGTCGATTTCGCAATCGAAAAGTCGCGCTCCGCCGGGTCGCTGATCTGCAACACCAGCACGTCAAAGCCGCGCGCGCGCAACAGGCGAATGTACGTTGAAAAATCGTGTTCGTCATCAAGCAGGTCTGAAATCAAAATCACCATGCTGCGCAACGGCAGCGTCTCGCAGGCGTGTTGAACCGCTTCGGCGAGATTGGTCTGTCCGCCGGGTTCCACATTCGCCAGTTCAACGAGCACCTGTTGCAGATGGCGCGACGAACTTCGCGGCGGCAAGAACATACGCACCGAATCTTGAAACGCGCTCAAACCGACGGAGTCATTTTGTTTGACGAGCAACATCGCCAGGCACGCCGCCAACATGCGGGCGTAATGCAACTTGCTGACCGCGCCCGAGGCGTACGACATCGACGCGCTCGAATCAAGCAGGATCGAGCAGCGCAGATTGGTTTCTTCATGGAACTGCTTGGTGTGCAAGCGGTCCGTACGGGCGTAGAGCCCCCAATCGACAAAACGCGGATCGTCCCCCTGCACATATTGGCGGTATTGAGCAAACTCAATCGACGAGCCAAAGTGCGGGCTGCGATGCAACCCCGCAAGAAACCCCTCCACCACCCGGCGCGCCAACAGTTGCAAGTCGGCGATGCCAGCCAGTTCATCAGGATTCAAAAAATGCAGGCCATTTTGCATCTAGGATTTTCTCTCTTAACTTAAATTCGATTTCGGTTTCGGCACGGTCTCGATCAGGCGTTGAATAACGTCTTCCACATTGACCCGGTCGGCGTCGGCGCGAAAACTGGTCAGGATTCGATGGCGCAACACAGGCCCCGCGACGGCGTGAAGGTCGGCGATAGAGACGTGGTAATGGCCTTGCAGCAGCGCCCGCGCCTTGGCGGCGAGAATCAGGTTTTGCGAGCCGCGCGTCCCGGCGCCCCAGCCCACCCAATTACGAACGAAGTCGGGCGCATCATCGCGATTGGGGCGGCTGGCCTGAACCAACTGCACCGCATAGCGCGCAATCGGCTCCGCAACGGGGACCATGCGAACCAGACGGGCGAATTGCAGCATGTTGTCGCCGTCAAAGATATGCTTCAATTCAAAATCCTGATTGGCCGTGGTCTTGGTGACGACTTCGAGTTCTTCGTCTTCACTCAAATAATCAATGTGAATGTTAAACATGAAGCGGTCGAGTTGCGCTTCGGGCAGCGGATAGGTTCCCTCCAGTTCGATGGGGTTTTGCGTCGCGAACACATAGAACGGTTTATCGAGCGGGCGCACTTCACCCGCCACGGTTACCTGGCGTTCTTCCATCGCTTCGAGCAGCGCCGCCTGGGTCTTGGGAGGCGTACGGTTGATTTCATCAGCCAGCAAGATGTTGGTGAATACCGGGCCGGGAATAAACCGCATCTCTCGATGCCCGCTGGTGCGGTCTTCGTCAATGATTTCCGTCCCGATGATGTCCGACGGCATCAAGTCGGGCGTGAACTGCACCCGTTTGAATTTCAGATCCAATATCTGCGCGATGGAGCGTACCAGCCGCGTCTTGGCGAGTCCGGGCGCACCGGTCAATAAACAATGGCTGCCAGTAAACAACACAATCAAGAGTTGCTCGATGACTTCGCTCTGGCCAACGATGGCCTGGCGAATTTCGCCGAGTAGTTGCTCGCGGCCCTGGCGCAGTTTGTCTAAGGCTTCTTGTTCAAATGCGGTTTCGGCGGTTTGCAATGGTTTCCCTCGCTCTATGAATTTAGGTCCGAATCAACTGGCTCAATGCGTTAAGGCGTAGACCACAATGTTGATGCCCAATGGATACGCTTTGGTTTTTGAAAACTCCGCGAAATATTGCGGGTTGACGGCTTCTTCTTCCCAGCCGTCGCCCAAGTCGGTGTTATGGCAAAACACCGCCATCAGCCGCCCCGCTTGATCGAACACGCCGCGAATATGCGCTTCCGCGCTGTCGGCGCCGCGTTCGGACGTATCCCCGCCCGAATTCGCCCAATGGCCGATGCCGGGGATCTGATGAATTTTGTCGATCTCAAACACGATGTGAAAAATTTCGTGCTCCAGCGGGATATCGATAATGGGGTATTCGTCTTCGGGAAACACCTTATTGAATTCAAAGGCGAAGTTTTCCCAGTCGCGCGAGCCCCAAAAATCATCCACCATCAAAAAGCCGCCCTTGAGCAAGTATTCGCGCAAGCGCATCGCTTCTTCTTGTGAGAAATACAAGTCGCCTACTTCGATCATGTAGACAAACGGATAATGAAACAGCTCCTCATCGGTCAATTTGACGATGGCGTGTTTTACCAGCCCATTCTCATCGCGATTCACATTGATATTGGTGAGTTCAGACAAACGCTGTGAAAAATTCTGGTCCGACTCGGGGTAGTCCGTTTGCCAACGACCGCCGCCCCGTCCAAAGCCTCGGCCGCCGCTCTGGTATTCCACCCGGCAGAAGGTAAAGCATTCGTTGCCGAATTCACCCCAGAAGTAGGTCGGTTGCTCACGCGGATCGCGCGAACGTCCGCGTCGCCCCCAATATTGCGATAGGGCGTCCATCGGCAGGCTGATCACCATGCCCGCCAGGCAAGCGAACAGCCCAACTCGAAACCACCAATGTTTATTTGCCATTATTCGAGTTTTCAATTTTCATTCACCACGTCGCGTTCAATGATCTTGAGCAGTTCTTCTTGGGCTTTTCGATGATGCGGAAATTCTTCCAACACCAACACCACTTCTTTTTTTGCGCCGTTCCAATCGTGCGACTGCTGCAAGAAGCCAATGCGCTGCATCTGATAGTCGAGCCGACGCGCCGGGTCTAACGCCTGCAAGTGCAAGACGCATTCGGCGGCCTCGTTGTAGCGTTCGAGTTGAATGAACACGTCCAGCATCTTTTTACGAATATTGAGATCGAATGGATCAATCTCAATGGCAAGTTGAGCAGCCTCCAGCGCCGCGTCCCACTCTTCGTCTTTTTGATGCATCGACATCAATTTCGCGCGAGCGTCGAAGTCGGTTGAATCCCAAGCCACTTCACGTTGCAGTGTTTGTTTGAGTTTTTCGCGCTCGCCGTTTTTCTCAAACAGTTGAATTAGCATTTTCAACGGGGCGCCGCTGCTGGCGTAATCAGGAAACAACTCGTGCGCTTCCTGCAAACGCGCCTCCGCCGTCTGCCATTCTTCGCTGCGCAGCGCCGCCATGCCCTCGCGCATAGCGTTGGTAAACGGCGAATCTTTGTCGATCCACTGTTCGATTTCTGGCTCATGTTGCGTCAGAGAATCCCACATCTCCTCTAACACGCCCTTATCGGTTTCAATGGCAGGCAGGTTTTCATAAGGCGCGAGGCGTTCTTCCAGGTAGGATGCAAACCCGCGGTCCATGCTGCGAATCGTTTCGTCGCTTGCCTGTGCGAGCGCTTCGATGGTATCGCCGCCGCCAGCGATCAAATCCAACGCGCCGACCAGCGCATCCACGCCATACTGTTTGGTATAAAATTTCACAAACTCGGCGGAGAAAAAATACCCCAGCATGATGTGCATCCCGGTTTTGGGTTGGACGAAATAGGTCTCTAAATCCTGCACGCCCGGCAAGTCTTCGGAGTCAATGAACTGCTTGTATTGCAGGTCCATCTTCTGCCCCCAGGCGGGCGAGCGCTCCAGTTCTTCGTAGACGGAAATGCCTTCCGACAACCAGCGCGGCATACGGTTATTGGTTTTTTGCAAGGTAACAACATGGGTGAATTCGTGCCACAACACAGACGCCCAGTTCATGGTATGCGGCTCGCGCGCGCTGGGCGAATCCATCGTCACCAGATGGCCGAAGCAGATTCCCATAAAACCGATGTTGCCCGGCAGCCCCACAGAGCGCACCATGAAATCATCATGGTTATCGAAAATTTGAATATGGATCGGCGTTTCTAATTCGATCTGATATTTTTCTTGATAAAGATCGTACGCCTCTTGCAGCAAATCAAACATCTCATTCGCCAGAATGGCGCTTTCATCTTTCGGCAACTGCAAGATAAACGGCCCGCGCTCAATGCTGACGAAGTTGTTGAGCGAATCCAGCATCTGCAGCAGGTTGTAAGACTGTACGTTATACGGATCGGCCTCGAACGCGGTTTCGAGGTTTTCTTTGCCCGTCTCGTCCCGCCCAAGCCGCAACAGGTTGAGCGCATATTCCGCCCGCGCTTTATGGTCGTCCGGGTTCACCGCGAGCGCTTGTTGTTGAAGCGCGGCGCCTTCTTTAAAGCGGTAATGCCGCGAAGCAATGCGCCCTGGAACCTGAAACACATCCGAGCACGACGGATTAAACGTCAACACTTGCGCTTGCAACTTTTTCATCGCGTCGATGTCGTCATCCAGAAAATGGGCGGCGGCTTTGAGCGAGCGAATCAGCAAATGGTTCGGGTTCACCTTCAACGCTTGTTCAATTATTTCGTAGGCTTTATTGGTATCGCCCAGGTCAAGCCATTGCTCGGTCTCGATTCGCCAGGCGTTAAAATTGTTTGAGTAATTTTCTTTCAGGCGTTCCATCATTTCATCAAGGCGCGGGTCGTGGGCTTTCCAATAGGTTTCCGTCAAACCTGAGAGCGCATCCTCATCGGTCTCGCTGACTTCCAGCGCCTGGGTAAAATACTTTTCCGCCAGGTCGTATGAGCCATAGCGCAACGACAGGTCGCCCGCGCCGAGATACCCGCCAATAAATCGCGGGCGCGACTCCATCATGTTGGTATAAAACGTAGAAAGCAGTTGTTTGGGGCTTTCGCCGCGCAGTTCCGCCGCGCGTCCCATCACGATGAAGTTTTCTTCCCGCGAATGAAAAAACTGAAAGCGTTTTTGCGTCGTCGCGATGGTGTTTATTGTTTGATTGTACTCATCCATCCGTCCGCGATATTGATACATTTCCGCCAATCGCATTAAGAACACTGGCTCGAAATATTCCTCGGCGACGATTTCCATATCGTCAATCGCGTTGTCAACATCGCCAATGTGGAAGCGAATCGCCGCGCGGTCAGACAACCAGATGATATAGCGGTAGGCTTTGGATTCAGCGAGTTCGGGGCGTTCATCCATGCGCCGCTGAATATCAGTCAGCGCGTCCTGGTAACGTCCCTCTTTGAATAAGGTACGGTAGTGTTCGTTTGGAGCAACGTGGCGCTCTTCGGTCATTTGCGCGCAGAGTTGAACCGGCGCGAGAAAAACGCAGAGCAGAAGGCAGACCGTCCCGAAAGACGGCAATATGTTTCTACGGATTAACCATGATCGCATTAATATCCGCTTTCATTGAGTTGCTGTCAGTTTACCCATCGTTCAATGAGAAGCTCGATTGCCCAAAGATGAATCGCCGCGTTGAATGAAACAGCCGCTACGCCTCCGGCGTATATCCAAGCACAATATCAAATGTAGCAGACAATTCACCGGTGCGCGAAGCAGAAATCGGAGTAAATTCTTTTATGACGGCATCGCGCAGTTTAGGCTCGCGAATTCCCCGCAATACATTGTCGCGCTCATTTTCTGGCTCACCTTTTATATAAAGCTGCGTGGTAAATCGGGGTTTTGCTTTGGTTTCGACCGCAAAATGAATATGCGGCGTCCGCGAATCATACGCAACCGGCTTTATCGTACGAAAGTAGTATTCTCCCTTGGAACTCGTCAAAAAACGCCCGAATCCCTGAAAATTCTTATCGCGATTGGCACGGTTTGAACTTTGGCTGTGCAAGTAGGAGCCTTTGCTATCTACCTGCCATATCTTCACTTCGGCATTCCGAACCGGAGCGCCGTTCTGGTCTAGGATGCGCCCGCTCAGGTGGGATACGACCCCAACGGCTGGATTGATCGCATCGTTAATCACCAGCAGGTCGTTATCCGTATCTAAAGGCAAATGATCGGGATAGAACGGCCCTTCGTTTTGTCGCGGGGTTTGAGTCAATTGTTCAGCCAATACGCCTGGAGCCCACAACGCACCCGCGCCCAATAGCAGGCCGGAAGTAAAACGGCGTCGGTTTAAAATCGAAAACTTGCGGATCATCTTATTCTCCCAGAATCCATAAAATAAACAGAATCAAGCGGTTACCGAAAAAACACGATTAAGCATGGTGAGAATACGAGGGTGGTATTTAAATTATAACGTGATTTGAACAAAAATATTGACTGAATTGATATAATTTGGCTCATCCGGTAAGTGAGTACTGACATTGATGGATGGTCGTCATCTTGATTACGAAAACGGATTCCGGCTTATCAAAAATTGACAAACCAAATTAGGTATGGGTGCAACTCGGGGAGCGCCTGTGCATAAGGGCCTGAAAGCCCGCACTGAAGCGAGCAGAGTTGTACCCATGCCTGACGCAATGAAATTTCAGTCGAACTAAAATAAAAACCGGGTGGTCAAAAATTAACCACCCGGTATACCAGTTTCATCGTTTTGCTGCAGCGCGCTATTTTCGCTGGCTGGCAGGCAAGATTTTTTTACGTAAACGAATAGAAAGCGGAGTCGCTTCGACCAATTCATCATCGCGGATAAATTCAATCGCGCGCTCAAGCGTCAATGGCGCAACCGGCGTCAGTTGAACGCTTTCGTCTTTACCGGAACTACGCATATTGCTGAGTTTCTTCTCTTTGCAAATATTCACGCTGAGATCGTTGTCGCGGTTGTGCTCGCCGACAATCATTCCCTCATACACCGGGTCGCCCGGCGTAACGAACATCGTCCCGCGCGGTTCCAGGTTGAAAATCGCATACGAAACCGCCTGGCCCTGACGGTCAGCGACCAATGAACCGTTGCGGCGGGTGGGAAATTCGCCTCGGTGCGGCTCGAAGCCGTCCAGGTAAGAGTTTAAGATTCCCGTCCCTTTGGTGTCGGTGAGAAACTCGTTGCGAAAGCCGATCAATCCGCGCGACGGGATGGAAAACTCCATACGTACGCGCCCGGTGCCGTGATTGACCAGGTTAATCATGCGCCCTTTGCGCAGCGATAACTTTTCATTGACTATGCCGACAAAATCTTCGTCGCAATCGACGAACAAGTGTTCAATCGGCTCCATCAGTTTGCCCTCTTCTTCACGCATGATGACCTGAGGGCGTCCAACCGTGAGTTCAAAACCTTCGCGGCGCAAGGTTTCGATTAAAATGACCATCTGAAACTCGCCGCGCCCTTTAACTAAAAAGATTTTGGGATCTTCGGTATCTTCAACTTTAAGCGCTACGTTGCTCAATGTTTCCCGGTTTAGGCGGTCGCGAACTTTGCTGGTCTGGACAATGCTGCCTTCTTTGCCCGCAAACGGCGAGGTATTGACGCTGAATCCCATCGAAATGGTCGGCTCATCCACCGTGATTCGCTTCAACGCTTTCGGAGCGCTTTTGGTGCAAATGGTATCGCCAATGTGAACGTTTTCGATGCCTGCGACGATGATAATCTCGCCCGCAACCGCTTCTGAAATTTCAGCCAAACCAACGCCTTGGTAGACTTCGATCTTCGTCACTTGCAACGGCGTCATTTTGCCGTTTTCTCCGATGCAGCCCAGTGCGTCATTTTTATGCGCCTTACCGTTCATCACCCGGCCGATCGCCAGACGGCCCATGTAATCGGAGTAATCCAAGTCAGCAACCAGCATTTGAAACGGCTCGTCTGCGTCATACGACGGGCCGGGGATCACTTCCACAATGGTTTCAAATAACGGATTGAGATCAACGCCTTTTTCATTCAATGTCCGTTGCGCGATGCCTTCACGACCAATCGCATACATGACGGGGAATTCGATTTGCTCATCATTGGCGTCGAGATCAATGAATAAGTCATACACTTCGTTCAACACTTCTTCGGGGCGAGCGTCTTTGCGGTCGATTTTATTGATGCAGACAATGACTTTGAGATTATCCTGCAATGCCTTTTGTAAAACAAAGCGGGTCTGCGGCAACGGCCCTTCGGACGCGTCCACCAGCAGAATCACGCCGTTCACCATGCTCAACGCCCGCTCAACTTCACCGCCAAAATCCGCGTGACCCGGGGTGTCGAGAATATTAATTTTGATTCCGCCCCAGATGACGGAGCAGTTTTTCGCGGCAATGGTGATGCCGCGTTCGCGTTCGAGGTCCATATTGTCCATAACGCGCTCGTCAACCGATTGCGACTCGCGAAACGTGCCGCTTTGGCGAAACATGTGATCAACTAAGGTGGTTTTTCCGTGGTCAACGTGAGCAATGATCGCAATATTGCGAAGGGAGGAATTAACCTGGGGGTTCTTCAATAGAATTGTCTCTTTTCATACATAGAAAAACTCCACGCATTCACGCATGGAGCCGCTTGGATAACAATTAAGTATATCTGTCAAAACAAATGCGGCAATCCACAAACGCAAATCTAACTTACTCCGCGCAAAAAAAATCAACAAAAATGAATGGAATTGAATAGTTATAACCAAAATCTACGATTATTGGATAAATGGATAGCCAAGCATTTGCTCTTTATGCTAAGATCGAATCTTAATGCCAGTTAATAACCTAATTTGCATTAAAGACCAGACTATTGGTGGAGGAGAAAAGATGTCTGAAAAAAAATTCGTACCGAGTCAAAGCAACTCGTCAAAGCCTTCCCGACGCCGGTTTATGAAAGGGGCCGCCGCCACGGGCGCGTTGGCCGCTGCTCCAGCGTTTTTCCCCGCGAAGGTATTGGGATTAGAAGGATCGGTCGCCCCGAACGACAAGATCATTCTTGGCGGCATTGGTATCGGCAACCGAGGACGTACCGTCTTGCGTTGGATGCTTCGCCAACCAGACGTATATTTTGTCGCATCCTGCGATCCTCAAGTCGAACGCGTGAATATTATCAAAGAAATGGTAGATCAAACAAACAGCAACAGTGATTGCAAAACCTACCACAACGTTCATGAGTTTCTTGAAGCCCGTACAGACATTGACGCCGTGCTCAGCACCACTGGCGACCGTTGGCACGCGCTGGCCGCGATCTTAGCCATGCGCGCGGGCAAAGACGTGTACTCGGAAAAACCGTCCTGCATGACGATTGCTGAAGGCCAGGCCGTCGTCGATACCTCAAAACGGTATGGACGCATTTACCAAACAGGGACCCAACGCCTCAGCGGCGACCAGTTCGTCTTCTGTAATGAAAGCGTTCGCCTGGGCCGTTTGGGCAATGTCCACACCGTCCGCGCTCACATCGCGCCTTGGGACGCCGCCGAAATGCGCCACGACTGGCTGCCCGGTCAGCCCGAACCGCCCAAGAGCGAAACCGACTGGGACCATTGGCTTGGACCCTGCCCCTGGCGCCCCTATCACGCTGACTACTGCAAAGGCGCATGGCGCGGTCACTACGACTTCCACACCAGCTGCATCGGCGAGTGGGGGGCGCACACCTTCCCGCAGTGCCAGGACGCCATCGAGATGATCGACCAGGCGGCGATGGAATACGGCTACGTCAACAATGTTTCCGGCGACGGCATGGTTACCAAATTCTCAAACGGCATCAGCATGGTGCTCGAACGCGATATGGACAAAAAATACTGGCACGGCTCCTGCGGCGTTCGTTATGAAGGCGAAGAAGGCTGGGTCGCCACCGCCGATGGATACGAAAAAGTCGAAGCCTCATCCCCTGCCTTGCTGGCTGATTTCAAAAAAATCGTCAATGAATACGCCGAACGCACGGGACGCGCCGTCGGCGACGTTTCAGAACACGCGCGCAACTTCTTGGATTGCGTCCGTTCACGCAAACAGACCGTCGCCAACGCTCCGGCTATGCACCATACCATGAGCACGGTTCACGCCGCAAATATCTGCATGTGGCTCAAACGCGACCTCAAGTATGATCCATTCAAACAAGAGTTTAACGATGATGAAGCCAACCGCCTCCGCACCCGCGCTCAACGCGAACCGTGGATCATGTAAGGGAGACATTACCAATGACGAATTCCATTCAAACTTTATCCGCTATGGCAGTCACGACTGCTGCTGGCGAAGAACAAAAATTCATCGAAATGCTGGGGTCTGCTGACGCTTCACGCAAAGACAAGTCAGACGCGTGCCGTGAATTGGGCCGTATGGGCAGCCCCGCAGCCATCAAACCGTTAACCGCTTTATTAGAAGACGAAGAGATGTCGCACATGGCCCGCTATGGCTTGGAGCCAAATCCAAGTTTGGCGGTTGATAGTGAATTTCGTACGGCGTTAGGCAAGCTGAAAGGCAAATTGCTTGCAGGCGTTTGCGGAAGCATTGGCATTCGCAAAGACAAAAAAGCCATTGACTTGCTCGGTGAAATCGCATCCGGTTCAGACGCCGTCGCCGCCGCAGCCGCTGCGCGCGCGCTGGGCAACATCGGCACGGAAAACTGCGTAAGAGTATTAAAAGCCGCGTTATCAAAGGCGACCGGCAATCTCAGGCTGGCTGTGTTTGAAGGACTGCTCCGTTGCGCGGAAGCGCTGATTAAAGCGGGCAAAGAAGATGACGCCAAAGACCTTTACGAATCAATTGGCAAGATGAACCCGCCAAACCATATTAGCATCGCCGCTGCGTTGGCGTTGGACAGCAATTAAACTGAAATCACATTGACTCAATTATATCGGGGCGCAGCATCTGCTGCGCCCTTTTTGTTTATCACCCATTCGGCTCCGCACTTTTTTCTACATCTTGATCTGGTTCAAGAATGAATACATACCGTGCAGGTGTTTCATGTGGTCGGGCGCGGTCTCGCCCTTCGCCAACGGGACTGTTTTGCCCTCTCGCTGGATAATTTCTGTAAAGCCAACGTTGGCGCTAACAATTAAAATTACAGCAAATACGAATGTCTCATATACCATTTCAGCAGTTACTCCAGTCAGTTATGGATTCCCTTTATCCCAAAACATGATTAAATATACAAAAATCATAAACTATTTTCGCCAGGGGAGCAGAATATATGTTGAAATATAAGCCTTCAAATGGTTCCATGATTTCCCGCCGTACCGTATTAAAAGGGGCCGCGGCTGGAGCGGCAATTCTAACTTTGCCGAATATCATTACCGCCGCCGAGAATCCATTCAAAACCCAAGGGCCGGAAGGCCACCGTTACGAATCAAACGAAAACTGGGCGCAGGTGCCGAAACACATCTCGCTTGGTTACACCCACGGCGTCTGCGTCGATTCGAATGGTCGCGTCATCGTCCACCACACAGGAAAAGATTCCGTCATTCTTTTTGATGACAAAGGCAAGTTCATCAAATCATGGGGCAACGAGTTTGAAGGCGGCGCCCACGGCCTCACCGTCAGCAAAGAAGGCGGCGATGAGTTTTTATATCTCACCGACACGGCCCGCGACGTCATGGTCAAGACGACCCTCGACGGCAAAGAAATTTATACCATCGGGCTTCCTAAAGAGGCAGGCGTTTATAACGATGACGTTCAATATACGCCGACCAACGTCGCGATTGCTCCAAACGGCGACGTGTATATTGCTGACGGTTATGGCTCGAGTTTCATTCATCAATTCAACAAAAACGCTGAGTATATCCGCACCTGGGGCGGCAAAGGCAGCGAAGACGGTAAGATGAACTGCCCGCACGGCATCACCATCGACACACGCGGCGATAAGCCGCTGGTTCTCGTCGCCGACCGCGCCAATGTGCGCCTGCAATATTTCACACTCGACGGCAAGCACGTCAAAAACGTCACCAACGAACTGCGCCACCCCTGCCACTTCGACGAATACAAGGGTGAATTACTGGTTCCCGATTTATTTGGGCGCGTCACTCTCTTCGATAAGAATGACAAACTCATCGCGCACCTGGGCGGCGATTCTGACTGGAACAAACCCGACAAATACCCGAACGTGCCCAAAGATACGCTGGTCACGGGCAAGTTCGTCTCGCCGCATAGCGCCTGCTATGACGCAGACGGCAACATCTTCGTGGCCGAATGGATCAACTACGGACGCGTGACAAAAATGGCCCGCGTATAAGACGTTTTCATTCAAATAAGATACCTTACAGCATTATGGCTTGGGTATGTCTCTCTTCGCTTCAGTGCGGGCTTTCAGGCCCTTTTGCACAGGCGCTCACAGAGGCAAACCCGAGCCATTTTTATAATGGTTCTCAATTAGCAATTGAAATTAAACGGAAAATATGATTAAACATAGAGCAGAAACATAGCAATTATTTTCACACCCAAGCGAGGCCATCATGAAACAAGAAAACCCTTCCCGTAGAAATTTTCTTCAGACGTCCGCCAAGGCGGCTGCGACCTCCACCTTTGTTTTAGTAAACCGAAACGTCATGGGCGCCAACGACGCCATCCGCATCGGCTCCATTGGCTGCGGCGGTCGCGGCGGTTGGCACATGGGCTGGATTCACCGCTCATCCGAAGTTGTCCCGGCGAAAATCACCGCCGTCTGCGACGTATGGGACGCGAAACTCGACAGCGCCAGCGAATTAGTTGAGCAGCGCTTCGAACAAAAACCCACGCGCTACAAAGATTATAAAAAACTCTTAGAGAACCCTGACATTGATGCGGTCATCATCGCCACGCCCGACCATCAACACAGCAGTCAGCTCATCGACGCCGTCCAAGCGGGCAAAGACGTATACGTCGAAAAACCTATCGCTTCGAATCTTGAAATCCTCAACAATGCGTATGATGTGGTGACGAAATCCGACCGCGTTGTGCAGAACGGGTCCCAGGGCCGCAGCAGCAAAGGCGCGTTGGCGGCGAAGCGCTTTATCCAGGAAGGAAAGATCGGCAAAGTATTACGCATCGAAGAAAGCCGCAGCGCTTATAACCCCTATTGGAACTACTACCAGCAACCCAAAAGCCCCAATGTCACCGATTGGGACGGCTTTCAGATGCACTTGCCCAAGAAGCCCTTTGACGCCGACGAACACGGCAACTGGATGGGTTATGATCGCTTCTCGCCCAACACCATCGGCGGTTGGATGAGCCACCTGAGCGATTTTGTTCACTTTCTCACCGACTGTGGAATGCCGCAAACCTCCGTCGCGCATGGAGGCATTTACTCGCCCACCTCAGAAAACCAGCGCACCAATCCCGACACGGTTACCGCCATCGTCGATTACGCCGAAGGCTTTAGTACGCTGTTCACGACACACTTCGGCAACGGCGCCAACAATTACACCCTACTGTTTGGAACCAAGGGAACGATGAAACTTAACGATCCTGACGGCAACGTCGACGGCATTCGCCCGCTCGTGTCAGGCGAAGGCAGCGAGCATCCCGACCGCCTGCCGGATGAGTATCGCGAGTTGGATGAAATCGCCCAAGACGACCACATGATTAACTGGTTGAAGTGCATTAAAAGCCGCAAACAGCCTAATGCCCACATGAAATACGGCTACATGCAGGGCGTCGCCGTCTTGCTCGCCGACCAGGCGCGCGTACACGAACGCAAGATGCGCTTCGATGAAAAGAAACGACTGATTCTGCCTGTGTGAGAGAAATTGCAGATTAAATTATTTGCTGCTTTTGCGCCCAGCCTAGCCAATCGAACTCTACAGTTTCAACCACTTCAAGGTTTTCATCCATGGAGTGGTTGTCTGCATAGATCATTAAATTTTCGCATTCCCAACGGGCTGAAGGAGCAATCAATCCATCAAAACCTAAAAAGTCAATTGCATAGCCAATTCTCTGCGTTGCAGCGTAATCTCGCGCAGTGAATTCAATTAAATCAACGCCTAATTTCTGTAAGTCTTCATTCTGTAATCGAACCACTTTATTCAAACTCACTTGAATTGTATGAAAGCATAATTTTTTTGTGGGTATTGGGTTTTGTTGAGCGAGTATGAAAGAAATTTCAGACTTAGCGCCTTCTGGTTCCATACTCGTATACAAAACAGGGGTTCCTTTGTTCTCTGTACTCGAAGGCAAAGCCCAACGTCCCCCGCTGATCGATGGAGCAACCGGGTCAGAATTTTTTCGAGTTACGCGAAATACCGTCCCATTAAAAGATTCAGGATCGTACTCGCTCAAGGCATCCATCAATTCAATATCGGACAGTCTATCCATAAACAGAATCCCGAAGCTGATTGACCAATTGCCTGACGAATTCTATTTTCCCCGATTTCACCAAGTCCGCAGGTTTTTTACCGTCAAGAAATTTTTGAGGGGAAAACATCCACAACCGCGCTTCACTTGGTTCATAAAAATCCGACAACTGGTCAATGATATATTCCAATTCCAATAAGAGTTGCTCTGTATTGGGATGAGGATAATTTTTCCCTTGGTTCCACCGGGAAACCGTTTCCGCCTTGGTATCAAGCAAGAGAGCGATATCTCTCTGCTTCATACCACCTTTTACACAAATAGATTCAAGTTTTCTGGCTAATGCGTTACTGGTGACCATATTTCATCCGCCTTCGTTATTTCATACTCAAATCCCTTACATTGATTATATCATAGATATTTTTATTGATGTATTCATTGACACTTTAATATACAAAAATATTATAATGTATCCTCCAACGAATCACTCACACCACAACTTCGCCTTCTTTGGCGGTGAGTTGGGCGAAGAGGTCGCTGAGCCGTTGGGTGAGCGGGCTGAGGTTGCCGTCGCCGATACAGCGGCCATCGACTTTGACCACCGGCGCGATTTCTCCCATGGTTCCCGTGCAGAACATTTCATCCGCGCGATAGGCCTCAGTCAGCGAGATGTCTTTCACTTCATGCGGGATTGAATTTTGCTCGCAGATTTCCAACACCACCGAACGGGTGATTCCCTCCGGGCAGGCCTTGGTATGCGAGGTCATCACCACGCCGTCTTTGACGATGAATACATGGGTGGCGTTGGTCTCGGCGATGAAGCCGTCCTTGTCGAGCATCAGCGCATCATCAGCGCCCGCCGCGTTGGCCTGTATCTTGGCGAGTATGGACGGGATCAGATTATTAGAATGGATTTTCTGGTCAAACATGTCCGCCGGAATCCGCCGCAACGACGAGGTTACCAACGTAATGCCGCTCTTATCGTAAACTGGCGGCTTATGTTCAGCGAGCACAATCAACGTCGGCCCGCTTTGGTTGAGACGCGGATCCATGCCGCTGGTGACCTTCACGCCCCGGGTTAACGTCAGGCGAATGTGGACGCCGTCGCGCATGTTGTTCGCTTGCAGCGTACGGCGGATTTCCTGAATGAAATAGTCCTGCTCTGGAACCTCAGCGAACGCCAGCGCCTTGGCGGAATGCTGTAAGCGCTCCAGGTGTTCGCGCAGGCGAAAAATGCGCCCATCATAAACGCGCAAACCTTCCCACACCGCGTCGCCGCCCTGCACCACCGAATCAAACGGGCTGACGCCCGCTTTGTCGCGATGAATCATTTCTCCATTGATATTAATGAGCAAGTCTTTGTTGCGTGGATTAAACTTTTGTTCCATTTCATTCGACCTTAATGGATTCGATATAGATAGAGTTCATCATAAAGTTCATTGCATTGTTGACGCAATGAAGCGAGCGATTCGGGGACATCCTCATTTTTGGGTATATACGGCGCGAAGCCAGTTGAGTTCATCACGTTGCCGTACCAATGCTTCGCCCATACGCCGTCGGTTTCGCGAAGGCCCGGCTCCCACGATAACATAGCCTCATCAAACTCAACGCCGATCGCCTCACACCATTGTCCGAGCGCCTTACGCGGATTTTGCAGTATATCTTTTGAATCGACCACAATCGGCGTTTGTCCGGTTTGCGCTTTGAGGCGCCGAAACATTTCAACTTGCTCCATCAGGCCGAAGGCGTCAATCGTCGCCTTCGGTACGACCTTGATGAACGAGGTAATCATCTCTTTCGGTTCGCGGATCAAAAAACAATTGGTCATCTGCTGCGTCCACTGCATGTCGATGTGGGACAGCATGTGTTTGTTCATGTGTTTTTGGTAATAGATGCGCTTGCCGTCCGGCAGCGGCGCCAATAGCGACTCGATCACCTCGCGCCAGTCGGTGTTGTGATGGGCGATCACTTCATCGGCGCCGGGATGGTCGACGCCAGTCTGTTGCAGGTAATGCGCGTAGAAGGGTTCATCATAGACCATCGTATCGGCGCGGTTGCCCCAAGAACGCATCAACGCCGTCGAAATGTTTCGCGGCCCCGACCATACAGCGAGGCGAATCGGCGCGTCCGTCATTACGACCACTCGACCACCGCTTTAACTACGCCCGCGTCGGGTTGCAGCCATGATTCAAACTCGCCGGGCATAGCGTCCGCCGTGACGCGATGGGTGATCCAGGGCTTCACGTCGATGGTTCCCGCTTCCATATAACGCATCACTCGCTGCATGTCTTCTGAAGTCGCGTTGCGGCTGGAAAGCAAGGTGGTTTCGCGTTTGTGAAATTCGGGGTCAGGCAACGAAAAGTCGCCGATAAACAGCCCGACATACACCAGCCGACCGCCGTGCGAAAGATAATGTAGCGCCTGCCGCATTGAATCTTTATTGCCCGTGCAATCAAACACCACCGTCGGAAACTCGCCAAAATTTCGTTTTGTGATTTCCTCAGCAGCGTTCTCGTCTGCTTTAATCGTATGTTCAATCCCAAGCGTCGCTTGGCAGAATTCGAGACGCGATGGGTTCATATCGAGTGCGATTACATCGGCGCCTTCGGCTTTCGCCATCGCCATCGTTCCCAATCCAATCGGGCCGCAGCCAATCACCATCACGGTTTCGCCCGGCTGTACGCGAGCGCGATTGACCGCATGGGCGCCGATGCCGATGGTTTCAACCAACGAGAGTTGATCGAATGAAAGCGTCTTTGAGACATGCAGTTTTTCGACGGGAACCACAAACTGCTCGCGCATCCCGCCGTCGACGTGGACGCCCAAGACTTTCATATTCGCGCAGCAGTTGGGCTTTCCCCGGCGGCATGCGATACAACCGCCGCAATTCAAGTATGGCTCAATAGCGCAACGGTCGCCGGGCTTTAAGTCGAAATCATTTTCGCCGACTTCAAGAATTTCCACGCCCAGTTCATGCCCCAGAATGCGCGGATATTCAAAGAACGGCTGCTTGCCGCGATAGGCGTGCAGGTCTGTGCCGCACACGCCCAGGCGATGAACGCGCACCCGCGCCTCGCCGGGTTGAATGGAAGCAGGCGCGTCACACTCACAAGCGCGAAAGGCGCCGGGTTCATCAAGAATTATGCTTTTCATATCGGGATTCTCTTCTCAGTTATTTTCTTCACGACCACTCGGCCAGGTTTGATTATGAATGGGCTTCAAGATCGCCAACACCTCTTGCAGCAATTCTTCATCCAGCGGCTCATTCATCCATTCGACATTGCGCTCGATATTTTCCACGCGCGCCGTACCGACCAACGTCGTATGAATTTCGTCGCACTGCAAAGCATACTGCAACGCCAGTTTAGCGATATTCGCGCCCTTGTCGCGACAGAACGCCGCCGCTTTGGCGCAGGTCTCGCAAATTTCCTGCGGCGCCGGGTGCCAGTCGGGCGGGCCGACGTCGGTTAACAATCCCATCGACAACGGAGACGCACTAATCACGCCGACATTTTTTTGTTGCAAATAGGGCAACCAATCCACAAGCAAAACATCATTCAACGCATAATGGCAATACGACAAAATCGCATCCACTTCGATCTGGTCTAAGACCGTTCGAAATAATTTCAACGGCAATCCAGTAATTCCAACGAAGCGGATTTTTCCCTGCTCGCGCAATTTATATAATGCAGGAATTCCTTCGTTCACCACCTGATCAATCGAACCAAACTCAATATCGTGACACTGGATGATATCGACATGATCGACCTGCAAACGTTGCAGACTTTCGTCCACGCTGCGCGTGACGCGCTTTGCGGAGAAATCAAATTCATCATCTCCGTAGCGTCCGACTTTGGTCGCAAGAATGTATTGGTCGCGCCCAATTCCCCGCAAGGCTTTGCCTAACAGCGTCTCCGCTTTGGTCAAACCATAATACGGCGAGCAATCAATGTAATTGATCCCAAGATCAATCGCGGTATGAACTGTGCGGACGCCTTCATCTTCGCGAACGCTGTGAAACACGCCGCCTAACGGCGAAGCGCCGTAACTGAGTGCAGATACTTTGAGCCCGGTTTTCCCAAGTTGGTTATATTTCATATTGGTAGTTTATAGGCGCGGCGCGCGTTTTTGGATTTGATTTTTTCTTGGTCTTCAATCGAAAGCGATTCGATGGAATTCAACGGGATATTCAAAATGTCTTGATAGCTGCCTGCAACCGTACAAACCGGCCAGTCGGAGCCTAGCATAATACGTTCAGGGCCGAACGCGTCAAACACAACATCGAGGTACGGCTTCAAGTCGTCTGGCGTCCAATTCGTCCAATCCGCTTCGGTCACCATGCCCGAAACTTTGCAATACACATTCGGATATTTCGCCAGTTCGCGCAGGTTGGCGTCCCAGGGCGAAAGAACGCGATCTTTGATGAGCGGCTTTGAAATATGGTCGAGAACAATGCGGTGATCGGGAAACGTTTCGACGAATTGAATGGCAACCGGAAGATGTTTTTCAAAGAGCAACAGGTCATACGCCAAATCGTAATCAGCCAGCATCTGGATTCCGCGCAAAAAATCTTCGCGCAGCAAAAACTCATCGTCCGGTTCATCGTGAACAACGTGACGAACGCCCACCAACTTTTTGTTTTTTGAGAAGCGCTCTAACTGCGCTGAAAGTGCGTCGCTGCGCAGGTCAACCCAGCCAACCACGCCGACGATCCACTCATTTGCGCCAGCCAATTGCAGCAGCCATTGGGTTTCATCCAGGCATTGCCGCGCCTGGACAGCGACGGTTCCCTGCACACCCGCAGCGTCGATCAATGGCTTTAAATCATCCGGCAAACAATCACGCCGAAGCGGCGTCATGTTGTCGCCAATCCAAGCGTATTCTTCCGGGGTATACTGCCAAAAATGCTGGTGAGAATCAATCATAAATAACTCGCCCGACACAACAAATTTTCAATTGCATCATACAAGAAACCCCGTTGCTTGTGTATCGGAGCAAAACAGGTTTACTCAGCCGGACCGTTGCCTTCAATCAAGGCTTGCCAGGGCGAACCCGTTCGGCGAAGGCAAAGCAGCCCAACAAGAAATGGCTCAACAATGAAAATGCCGGGGTAAGAACACAACCTACTTTTTACTGCATCCGGTAGGCTTCATTGAAGACGTGGGTTCCACCGAGGAGGCAAATTTTTAAGGTTCATCCGGCAAGTGAGTACCTACATTGATGGATGGACATGATTTAGGTTAAGAAAACCTATTCCTGCATATCAAAAATTGACAAACCAAATATAGGCATGGGTGCAACTCTGGGAGCGCCTGTGCATAAGGGCCTGAAAGCCCGCACTGAAGCGAGCAGAGTTGTACCCATGCCACATGCAGCAAAATCTCAATTCAATTTATTAAAATAAAGTATCCAATTTACGGAAGAACCATTTTTAAATTAAAATGACATTACAGAAAGATCGCCAATTGCCGCGAAATTTTGATCGGCTGTGACAAGAACGGCATGATTGCAAATCGCAGATGAAGCAATGATTGCATCGGGAAGTTTTAAGCGTGATTGCATTCTTAAATTGATAGCCATCTGGATTAAACAATGGCGTTTGTATCCAACAAATAGCGTCTAGGTCCATTCATGGCGAAGTTGCTTTTGAGCGCTCAACGCGTCGCCGCTCCATGACAATTTGCCAATCAGGTCAGAAAAGTCATACGAGCGACTATCATTCGTGTTGTCAGGTTGAACGATCAAGACAACATCAACATCAACATCACCGGGCTGCAAAGGAGAATGAACATTTACATTCAATTGCCCAGACGAATCAACGAATCCTTTGCATTTTAAAATTCCCATCTTTATTCGCTCCTAATTCTACCTAACAATCCGTTTTGTATTATATCTCTAATTCATTAACAATTCATACAATGATTTGTTTTTACTGCATCCGGTCGGCTTCATTGAAGACGTGCGTTCCGCCGAGAAGGTCGATGAGCGTCCACACGCCGTCGTCGTCGCGCTTGGCGTCGACTATCCAGTCGATCTCCTGGTAATAGGGAGTAAGAATTTTGGGAGCGTCACCATAAGAATGTATGCCGCCGCGATTGTCAACGACGTAATACCCCTGCGGCGTCTTGATGAGCGCCCGCGCAGCGTCGCCGAAAAAGTCGGGCGTATTGATAACCGGCTCGGCGTCGCCCACCGTCGCGACAAAACCGTTTCCGAACAACACATGCGCGCTGCCGCCGTCGTAGATCAATAGTTTTCTCACCGGGTAAGGCCGCGTTTCAAGTTTGAACCCGCGCGCCGCGCCGCTTTCATACAGATACAACATGCCGTCATAAGAGATGAAGCCTTCCGCGCGAGCGTCTGCGGAAATCGCGTACGTCATAATCGGTTCTTTGGTCGCCCAGGGCGCATACCATACCATACGGTTATTTTCATCAAACACGCGCCCCATCGTATCGAGAACACGCAGCCCGGTTTGCGGCGTCCAGGCCGCCGCTGCAACGCCGCCTTCGAGAAACAACATCTTCTTCAGGTACTCACCGCTGGCGTTGCTGATGACGCCGTTAGCGCTGACGTATCTCTCGCCCTCATCGGTCTTCAATTCCGCAATGGCTTCTCCGGTCGCATAATGCACCGAGTCGCGCATACGCTGGCCGATGCGAATGGTATCGAGCAGCACTTCCGAATCTTCATACAAATACGCGCGGGTTTCGATCACATACGATTCAGGAAACTCGGCCTCGACAGTTAATTCAGAATAATCCGTCGGCAGGCGCTTGGTGGTCATAGGTACGACTTTTTGCCAGACGACATTGCCTTCATGGAAGCCGACGACAACGTCCCATTCGCTCCACTCGCGCGGCGTACGCAAACGAAAGCCGCCTTCATACAGCCCGTCGGGCAGTTGAAAGAACGGCCCGTGGCAGAAGAAGCGCCCCTGCTCGCTCGCGTATCCCCACAAGGCAGTCCCGCGGTCCGCGTCGGGGTCAGAAACCACTTTTGCTACGTTGGTATAAAGGCTCTCAGCCTGAAACACCTGATCGGGAGCCATGCACTCCAAATCAGGAACGATCACAGCAGACGCCAGCGTATACGCACGGTCGTCATGATTGGCGCCGACAACAATTCCTGTGGCTTGGGGCAGGTTAAGGAAAATCGCCGGGCGCTCGCCTTCCTGCAAATGAGGCAGATGTTCGGCTTCTAACATACGGTGTGAGCGGACCACGCCGTCAGGCGTCATAGCGTAGATACGCACCGGCGCTTGCAAGTCTTCTTCAGCGAATGTCACGCTGATGCGGTAGCGCCCCGCTTCAACCACACCGAACGAAAAGCGCTCCCGGGGCGTCGGGCCTTCGATCCAATGCCCCGCTGCGGCGGCGTCGAGCGCATCCGGTTTGGATTTCAGTGCTTGGCTCCGTTGAAGAACCACCCGCCCGCCGTCTTGGCGAATGATCGCGAAGCCATCGCCCACGGCATCCCGGTAGGTTTGCAAAATTTCATCGCGTTCATCAAACGACGCGAGATGAAAATCAAACAATAGCGCATCCGCCTCGCTCCATTTTTCTAATGGCAGGTTTTCCCAAAACGCATATTGCGTCATCGCTGAAGGCGGCATGGCGACGCGCTGGTTTAGATAGGGCTTAATCGCATGATCGCCGTACCTCGGCTGGTCATAGCGCGCCACAAAATGGCGATAGCCCAGTTCCTGCAATTCGTAGTGCGACCAGACGTATTGCCCGGTGGGATGGTTCGACAGGTGCTTTATCGGATGGTTAGCGAACGATTCGTTCAACCATACCAGCGCCTGAGCGCCCTTGCCGCGCACTTGTTCGACCCACTGCGAATCGTCCACCCAGTCGTTGGCGTTGCGCATCCGTCGCCAGCCGTCGCGATTGGCGAAATAAAAGAACTCCGGCGTATGGTTCAGTTCATCAAACACCGCAATCGGCGCCTCGGGCAGTTCATCACGCAAATCGACCGCATCGTGATAATACAAATACAACTGCGCGTACCAATACTCGTTTATCATGTAATTCATCCCGAAGCCGCCCATACAAATCGGGACTAACAAGAATAATCCGGTTGGCAGCCAGCGGCGCAGCGAGTTCGCAATCCACGCCAAACCCGCCCCGGCGAACAGCGCCAATACGGGAATCGCAGGCAGCGAATAATAATGATGACCGTAATGATGCCCGGGGATGCCCAGGTATAATCCGGGAACCGACAGCAACCACGCCAAACAAAACCAGCGCCGTTGTTTGGAAAACGCAGGCTTCAATCCAATCAGAAAAAATAACACGCCAACGTACACTAAAGTTTCGACGCCGATGCGCCGCGCAACAATCGGCCAATAAGCGGGGTCGCGCCAAAAGCGGAAGAACGCGGTCTCAAATGAGAAGTCGATATAGTGGCGAATGAAGGTGGTTCCGGTTTCGAGATAGAACGTATGCGCCCGCCAATACCACAACGCAGGCAGCCCCAACACCAGCGCGGCGTAGATCAGCGTCTTGGGGTGAATGACGCATTTCCAACCCAGCCGCTGATAAAAAATCACCGCAAGCGCAGGCGCGTATAACACGCAGGTCGGTTTGAGCGCGACTCCCAGCGCGAGCAATAACGCCGAGACGTACAGCCGGGCGTCCGTCCATTTGCCGTTCCAATACAACAGCAGCGCAACGCAAGCCGTCGACGCCGCGAGCATCATCATATCGGGCTGAAAGGTGCGCCCAAAATACACCGCCAATGGAGCGACGGCAAAAAATCCCGCCGCGAAAAGCGCTGTCCAATCGTCAAACAGTTTTCGGGCGATCCACCAGAGATTGACGACGACCCACAACGAACAAAAAATTGAAAGAATGCGCCCGAAACCGTCCCAAAATCCGAAGGCCTGATACAACAAAGAGATCAGATACGGGAAAATGGGAAATTCCATCTCGGCGCGACCGCCGGGGCCGGTCCAGTCGATTTCCGGGCTGAGAAAGGGGAGATTGTCCTGGTAATAATTCTGGGCGATGGCGGCGGTTTCGGTCTGCCGCCAATAATTCAGGTCATACAGCGGCGAAGTCAGCCCCCAACAGCGAAGCAGCAGGCCGAGTAGCAGAACAAGCGCAAACCACCGTCTGGATGGTGGTTGTATATTCGCCAGTGAACCGGAAGTGTGTTCAGTCATAACCACGCGAGTAAAGCATACTGCGTAAAAAAGCCAAGCCGTTCGCTACTCTTTGCGGACATGCATTCCTGAGCGTTTCGGCTGAGACGGAGACAGCAACGATGGGGGTTTGGCGCCCTGCATGGCCTTCATCACCGCCAGTTTTTGGTCTTTGCGGCAATCTTCACAAAATTCTACCCCAATCGGAACCTCAGCGCCGCAAGCAATACATTCACCCTGCGGACGCTCAATTTGAATGAGTCCGCGTTTTTCAAGCGATAACATCATTTCTTTTACGACTTGCCGTCCATCCATTGAGGCATGCTCTATCTTATAAATACTCAAGACCGTATCGATTGCATCCTCGTCAATTGCAGGCCCCTCTTTTTTCATTAAACCAAACAAGGTATCACGCAAAACTCCATAGGTTGGAGATTGTACAATTTCACCAATCCCAACCCCATCGCCGCCATGCATATAATTCGCATTGCAATAAGCGCACAAATGAGCAAACCAAACCCCGGAAGTCTTCACCAGATGGGGATATTTACGCATACGACGAATCAATTCAAGCGGAAATTCATCCAGACTGGACGCAACCATCATTTCCCTTGTTTTAGAATTAGAGGACTCATCTTTCTTCTCTTGCTTGAGATTTCCCTGCAATAGCACCAATTGACGCAACACCGCAAGAACGATCCCCACCTCTTGCTTCTCGCACATCGGGCACATCGCAATCGAACTCGCGCTGTCTTGCCCACAATACATACAGCGCGGGACGCCAACGCTTAAATCTAGATGGAGAACATCAAATGGGTTGTTTGATTGGTTCATTCTGCTTCCAGTAATCAATCACAAATTGAATAACGACTATGAACATTGTATCCAGGCTAAGCGAGAGGGGGAATGACTCATCTTTTATTATGACTCGTTATTTAATGTTCATCTGGTAATTGAGTACCTATATTGATGGATGCAATGATTTTGATTCAGAAACGGGCTCCGGCATATCAAAAATTGACAAGCCAAATCAGGCATGGATGCAACTCTGGAAGCGCCTGTGCAAACGGGCCTGAAAGCCCGCACTGAAGCGAGCAGAGTTGTACCCA
>JAVCCE010000026.1 GCA_030765645.1 Candidatus Hinthialibacter antarcticus
AAAGCCAAAGTAATCAGTCATCGTTGCTATGGATTCAGGACGGCGAAAACCTACATCCTGGCTCTTTATCATGGACTCGGTAATCTTCCTGAACCCAAACTCGTGCACAAATTCTTGTGAGGAGCCACATATCTCTTATCAGTGAGGCGGCTTCGGTCGCCAATTCTGTTTTACTTACTATTTATAAATTGAAATCTCAATCGTTTTTTGATAGATTCATTGTAATACTGACGAATCATCTGAAATCAGAATTTTGGCAAACGGTGATATATCTTAATACAGTGGGGACACTTCTATGCTTTCTAAATTAGCGCGCCGTTCATTCGTAAAGACAGGATCAGCATCACTCGCCACATCAATGCTTTCATTCAATAACCCGCTGCCAGTCGACAGCGCACCAAAGAAAATTCGAATCGGCGTTGTGGGCGGCGGCTTCGGATGCAGTTTTCAATGGCGCGAACATCCTGATTGCATCGTCGAAGCCGTCAGCGATTTGCGAGCAGACCGCCTGCAACGGCTTGTGGAAACCTACAAGTGCCAAAAGACGTATCCCTCGCTTGAAGAGTTGGTGAAAGACCCAAAGATTGATGCGGTCGCTATATTCACCGATGCGCCATTGCATGTTCCTCACGTTATTGAATGTATGAAGCATGGCAAGCATTGCATCTCAGCCGTGCCCGCCGCTTGCGCAACCATGGAACAAGCAGACCAATTATATGAAACCGTCAAAACCCACCGTCTGACCTACATGATGGCTGAAACGAGCTATTTCCAGCAATTTACGATCTCCGCGCGAAAGTTTTATCAGGACGGTCTATTTGGAAATTTGTATTATTGCGAATCTGAATATCAGCATGACGGCCTGGATCATCTTTTTCACTACAATGGCGAACGTACATGGCGCTATGGCTACGCGCCCATGCACTACCCCACTCATTGCACCGCTCATCTCGTCGGCGTAACCGGCGAGCGATTGACCGAAGTCGTTTGCCACGGCTGGGGCGATGATGACCAAGCGCTCAAAGATAATGCATACGGCAATCCGTTCTGGAACGAATCAGCCATGTTCAAAACGAGTCGAGACAACGCGTTTCGAGTGAACATCTGGTGGAAAGGCGCCCACCGCGGCTGCGAACGCGCAGAATGGATCGGAGACCGGATGAGTTTTTACGCGCCGCATCAAAATGGAATCGGTTCTGTCATTGTCCGTCGCGGAAAACAAACCGAAACAGACGATGCGGGCTTTACGCGCAACCTGCCCAATTTTGAAAACTATGAGCAGATCGAATGGTGGAAAACCGACATGCTGCCCGAACCGATGCGGCATAACAGCGGTCACGACGGGTCGCATACTTTTTTGACGCACGAGTTCATCGAGGCTTTAACGCAAGACCGTCCGCCTGCCGTCGATGTTGTCGAAGCGCTGTCGTATACCGTACCGGGGATCATGGCCCATCAATCAGCCCTTGAAGGCGGAACCCGGAAAACGATCAAGCAATACGAGCCAATCGCAGCCAATTGAAAGAGCGGCGCAACAGTTGGGAGAGGGGATTTGATGTTGACAATTTTATATCCATTCAATTGATGAGACGCGGTCTTGAAATCGCCGCCGCTTGTTCCTTCTCCCTTTGGGAGAAGGTGAGGATGAGGGAGCAGTAAACTCAATTCGTCAGCGCCAATGAGTAAGGCGAAGCCCTCACCCTAGCCCTCTCCCAGGGGGAGAGGGGATTTGATGTTGACAATTTTATATCCATTCAATTGATGAGACGCGGTCTTGAAATCGCCGCCGCTCGTTCCTTCTCCCTTTGGGAGAAGGTGAGGATGAGGGAGCAGTAAAACGTAATTTGTCAGCGCCAATCAGTAAGGCGATGCCCTCACCCTAGCCCTCTCCCAGGGGGAGAGGGGATTTGATGTTGAACTCAAGTTTTGTCATTGTCGGTTATCGCGTCGTTGTCGTCATCGTCGTCAAGCGGTTCGATGATTTGGATGCCCTCGGTCTTACGGATGTGGGCGATGTAGGAATAAACATAATTCATTTCGGTAGAAAATTGGATGGGAGTTTTAAAATTTCAGTTTTTAGTTCTATTACAGTTACCGGACAATCTGGCCAGTCGTCTTGCCAGCAAACAATAAAATCACATTGATCAGGATCATGTCCATGCATTTCAAAATTTGAAGATTTATATTCAAATTCAATTCTTGCTTTAGCCCATAGGTTTTTCTTTGAATCATGCTCATACTTTCCTTCACAATCAGGAAAACCTTGTTGAATTGATTCAATACTAAAACCAAGTTCACGACTTATCATTGCAAATAAGAAAACAACTCCTTGCTCGTTTATTGGAGCATGACGCAAGCCTCTGAAGTCAATAGGTTCGCCATAAAACTGTTGAGGAATTGTCTTGCTTAAATCAATTGATGATTTTTTATTTTTGCGAATTATACTAGGATTTTTCTTAATTAAATTGACTGGATTTATTTGTGAAATATTTTTATTATTTTCTATCTTCCATTTTCTGTAATATGAAAGAACTTCAGGCCATTTGCCAAAACGCTGAGTATATGGCTTTCCAGAATATTCGCCATTAGCTGAATTATCGTTGTAACCTGGCTCTTTGCCAATTTTTTTCTCGAGAGAATACAATGCTTCAAATAGCTGTTCATGAGACAATTGCTTTTTTCGCCCCATAAAATTTTCACCTTGTGCTTTTCGTATTAAACCCGCCGCATTAAGTGCATTCCCAGCATTTCCAAAATGATAATTTATTTTTGAAAGGGATATTACTTTTGCAATTTCTTTTTTAGATAGACTTTCTTTACCAAGTTGCTCTGCAAGGTTTTTCAATATTTCAATTATTTGATCTTTTGTTTCTTTAGACATAGCAACCTCTTTGCATTTCAATTGTGTTTACATATCGACAAGATGTCATATTTTTAATGCGGCTTCTAGCAAGCAGCCATGCCCCCACGATCCAACAACGCAATCTCCTTCGCGGCAGAACCAACATATTGACATGATCCTAAATTTCAGGCGGAATATCTAGTTTCGCTTCGAGCGTTTGACAAAATACTGTGCGTAAAGCGCGCCCGCAGGGCTCAGCGATAGATACAGATATGAAAACTCAATCTTATTTCTTTTCATTCACCCCAAAATCAGATAGGCTTACACCAATGTTGCGCGCCCGCCGTTCGCGGGCGGAGCGATGACGTAATGCTGATATTGCGCCCCCGTCGGCGTACAAATTGGAGAGCCTGATGAGCGACCCCAGCAAGCCGGTTCCATTTTTCGCCCAAGTCATTCAAAACTTTGATGCAGCGCTCCCGTTTACGCCTTATCCACAGGGATTGCTCGAGCAAGTGAAGCAGTGCAACAGCGTTTACCACTTCACGTATCCGCTCGAGCGCGACAACGGCGAGATCGAAGTTATTCACGCCTGGCGCGCCGAACACAGCCACCACCGCTCCCCGACCAAGGGCGGCATCCGCTACGCCGCCAATGTGAATGAAGACGAAGTCACGGCGTTGGCGGCGCTGATGACCTATAAATGCGCCGTGGTCGACGTACCCTTCGGCGGCGCCAAGGGCGGGGTGAAGATTTCGAAACACAATTATTCGAAAGACGAGTTAGAGCGCATCACCCGGCGGTATACCTTTGAATTGAACCAAAAGAATTTCATCGGCCCCGGGGTCGACGTGCCCGCGCCTGACTTCGGCACCGGGCCCCAGGAAATGGCCTGGATCGCCGATACCTACAGTGCGCTTAACCCGGATGATCTAAACGCGGTCGGCTGCGTCACCGGCAAACCGGTCTCGATGGGCGGCGTCAATGGACGCACCGAAGCGACTGGCCTGGGCGTGTTTTACGGCATCCGCGAAGCGTGCAGCGTCAAAGAAGACATGGAAGCGCTCGGCCTCGCGCCGGGCGTCGAAGGCAAGCGGGTCGTCATTCAAGGCTTCGGCAACGTGGGCTATCACGCCGCCAAGTTTTTACACGATCACGGCGCCAAGGTGGTTTGCATCATTGAATATGATTGCGCGGTTTTCCGTGAAGAAGGCCTCTCGCCTGAGCATGTGGCTAACTACCGCAAAGAAGAGGGCACCTTTAAAAATTACCCCACAGCGGAAACCATCGAAGATTGCGCCGCCGCGCTTGAAATGGAATGCGACATTTTGGTCCCGGCTGCGTTAGAGAGCCAGATTACGATTGATAACGTCCATCGCATTAAAGCCAAGATCGTGGCGGAAGCCGCCAACGGCCCGGTGACAGCGGAGGCCAGCGCGATCTTGCATAAAACCGGCGTGTTGGTGCTGCCGGATTTATACCTCAACGCGGGCGGCGTCACGGTTTCGTATTTTGAATGGATCAAAAACTTGCAGCATATTCGTTTTGGCCGTATGACCAAACGCTTCGACGACCGCTTTCACAAAACCATCGTTGACATCATCGAAGAAACCACTGGCAAGAAATTAGATGAGTCGCTGATTAAAAAAATAGGCAGCGGCGCTGATGAAAAAGACATGGTCTACGCCGGGCTTGAAGACACCATGATTAACGCGTTCCACCGGATCCACGATATTAAAAATAAAGAAAACAGCGATATCGACCTGCGCACCGCCGCGTTTACGGACGCGATTCACAAAATTGTGCAATCCTATCTCGAGAAAGGCATTTTCCCCTAAGCGGGAAGCGGGTGGTTTTTTCTTTTCGGTGAATCAACCGCCTTGAAGACGGGGCGCAGACGCGGTAATTTGAAGTGCTGGCGTTTGGGGCCGCGAAGCACGGGGACGCTCCAACCCGCAGACCCTATCACTAGACAATCAACCGATTCGGAGGAAGGGAGTTTATATTATGACCGCTTGTTTTCACCCTAGCATTGAGGGCGCCCAGCACGGCGCCAAAAGTCTCGATGAATTTCTAGCCTTTGCCAAAGCGTCTGGCGCTGCTGGCGCGCAACCCTCAAACTTTATGTTGGAGGACGGGAAAGGCGGCTTTAAACCCGCATCTGAAGTTAAAGACGCGTTCGCCAAACACGGTCTTGCCATCGACGGCATTTCGAGCCATTGCCCCTTCTGGGTGCATACCTCGGCCTGGACCGGTACGAAAAGCATCCGTCCGTTCATTCCCGGCGAGGTCGCCAAAAAATCGCTCAGCGAAATCGAACAATGGGCGGAAGATTATATTTTGAAATTCATGGATTATGCAGCCGAACTCGGCGTTAAAGTGCTGCCCATGTTCTGGGGTGTTGCCTTTGGCTGGGAACTCGCCAGCGGCTATCCATGGGGCTTTTGGGCGGGGCCGGATTTTGATCTCATCAAAGAAGGCCAGGAGCGCTTTGTAACCAAGACTGCAAAAATCCGCGAAAAAGCCAATTCGTTAGGCGCGGTTTTGTGCCATGAAATTCACCCCGGCACCGGCGCGATGTGCGCTGACGATTTTCTGATGTTAGTCGACATTTGCGGCGGCGACGCTTCATTGGGCGTCAATGTTGACCCCTCTCACTGTTGGGAAGGCGAGAGTTGGGAAACCCGCTTCTTGAAAGTGGCGCAATATTGCTATGGCTGCCACATCAAGAACCACACCATCCGCCCCGATTTTCCGCTGCGTATGATGGAGTCTGGCTGGCAGAAACGCGGAATGCAGTTTGTTGACCTGCCCTCCGGCGACATTAACATGGTGCGTTTCGCCGAGCTGATGATTACCATTGGGTACCCAGAACTCTATAAAAGCAAAATGGGGACAGCCACGGCGCCATTGGTGGTCGAAGCCGAAAGTGCGCATCGCGATGTAGATGCGTGCAGCGCCAACGGCATCGCCTACGTTCGCGACAATTGCTGCTTCCCTGTGGCGGCGGGTTCGTTTGAAGACGGCATAGGCGCCGACTAATAATCGTTGCGCGTACAATTGATTCACCCAAGCGGGGCGTTGCATTCAGCGCCCCGCTTTTTTATTATTGCATTGTGTCACATGGTGCGTTACAGTATATGATATGATCGAGACATTTGCAGATCAACGTACAAAAGAGTTGTATGAATCCGGCAAGGCAAAAGGAATCCCGACGGATATCGCGGGACGAGCGGCGCGCAAACTCGAATATATCGACTTGGCTGTACGGTTGGATGATTTAACCGTTCCTCGCGGAAACAGACTTCATGCACTGAAGGGCAATCGAAAAGGGCAGTATTCAATCTCGATTAACGACCAATGGCGTATCTGCTTTCGTTTTAAAAATGGCGACGCCTATGATGTAGAGATTTGTGACTATCATTAAATATGAGGCGCGAGCATGAGTATTAATAATACCCGAAAAATGAAACGTAGGCCGACGCATCCGGGCGAGATGCTGCGTGAAGATTTTTTGCCTGACTATGGGCTGACGGTTTCGAGTATGGCAAAAGCCGTAGACGTGTCGCGGCAGACCATCAACGAGTTGCTTCGCGAACGCCGAAGTCTCAGCCCTGAAATGGCGCTTCGGCTTGCGCGTTTATTTGGCAACTCGCCCGAATTTTGGCTCAATGCGCAACGGGCGGTTGACCTTTGGGAGGCTGAACAAGTCATCAAAAAAGATGTCTCTCGAATCAAACCGCTCACAGCAGCGTAAATCTTGATTGCGATCTTGCATGCTGCGGTTCGATGAGATTTGAAATATAATTGGTTCATCCGGTAAGTGAGTACTTACATTGATGGATGGCCATAATTTTGTTTGAGAAAACATATTCGGGCATATTAAAAATTGACGAACCAATCAGGCATGGGTGCAACTCTGGGAGCGCCTGTGCATAAGGGCCTGAAAGCCCGCAC